>DRKO01000303.1 GCA_011051745.1 Chloroflexota bacterium
GAGGATCTGCTCGATGGCTTCAAGTGGGGGCGTGGGGATAGTGTGCTCTTTTCGGCGTCGTGTGGTGGTGAAGTGCTCTCTCAGGGTTTCCGCTGAGATGGGGGCCAGTTCTTCGTCTTCCAGATACTGGTAAAAGTTAAGGATGGCTCGCGAGTATAGGTGTTCTGTCTCAACAGAGTGATTTTCCTGAAGGTAACGTAGGAATTCCTTGGCCCACCCTGCCCTGGCTGCGCTGGCGGGAGTTCTGGCGGGTTGGATGGTCAGGTTCTGATGCAGAAAGCGCTCAAAGAGGTGGAGGGCCTGGTTGAAGGCAGCACTTGTTTGGGGAGAGTGCTTCTGGCGGATTCCGGATAAGTAACCCTCGATGGCGCGATCTAAAGTCGGTGATGTGATGGCAGATGTTGAGGACATGAGCTGCTCCCTGCAGGTTGGGTAGCCGGGAGTTGTCTTGGATAAGTGGGGGAGATTGTAACACCGGCAGGATCAGCAAACAAGTTACTTTTGCCCATTTTGCTCAACATACCATCACAAGAAAGCCGTTAACTCATCGTTTCGAAAAGGTTATTTCGTATAGCTTACTATACCATTAATGAAACTAAATTCTAACAAGAAAGAAATCACTTTCTATCTCCCTTGATCGCTATACGAAATAAACACCAGAACGCCGAGGCGTCCTGGCCTTCCCCCACCCCCCTACCCCGACACCCGTCTCCTTCACGCTCTCCTGAGAAGACCGTTCACCATTCCACTGCAGCATCCACCGGAGAGTTTACGGCAACCATCTTTCTCTACTGACTCCGGATCGCCTTGATCGCTATACGAAATCCCGTCGCTATGTCCCCCAACAGCTCATTTAACGTGCTGGCCGCTTGAGAAAAGCCCGGATCGACTCGTCTACCCTGATCAGGCGGCTCGCTTCGACGATCTCCATCCCATCCTGGACTCCGCGCTCTGTAACAACAGCGGTGATCATCTCCCAGGGCGTCAGATCAAAATACCTGTTCCTGACGTTCACACCGGCGGACGGCTGCTCCCATACCTCATCAGGAGGATGCAAAGGATTGGGCGGAATTCCCAGTTCAGCGGGCCATATCTTACTCTGATCAGCAATCACATAGAGAGGGACACTTAAAACCTGCCCGCAGGCAGCCATGGCAGCCGTGCCGATTTTGTTGATTACCCCTGCCTCCGCCAGGCTATCAGCCCCGATAAGGGCAATATCTGCCTCCTGCAAAGCCTGGAAAACAGCCGCATCTACCGCCAGGCTGACGCGGACTCCGTGCTCACCGAGGTGGGAAGCTAGGGCTCGCCCTTCAAAGTTCGGGCGCGACTCAAGGCACATCACCTCTAGATCGTAGCCTTGCTGGGTGGCCTGGATGAGTGTATTTGCCACTGCTGCACTGTAGCTGATCGTCACAACAGAACTTCCGGGAGAAAGCAGGGAGAGCGCAGCTTCCATAACCAGAAAGGAGGCCTGTTCAACCAGAGCTATTGACTCGTGCGCTACCCGCCGCAGTTGATCAAGTGCGGAGCGCACCGCCGAGGCCTCCGAGACAGCCACCATGGCATCGTTCAGGATGCGAACGACCGGAGCCATCGAAGCCTGAGTGTGTAAGATCGTCGCCGCGCTCTGAGCCAGTGCCGAGCGTACCGCTTCGATGCTCTCCGGCTGCTCCTGTTCCGTGTAGGCAATGAGCGCCTCAGCACACAGGCGGGCCACCTCGCTGGCCCCCGATAGATTGTCAGCCGCTACGCGCTTCACCTGTTCGCGCCAGTTAAGTTCATTCTGCACCTTACTTACCTCTGTCGGGCATGCGATAAGGCTGGTACGGGCCTACATATCGCGGATGCAAAACCCCGCTTAACTCCACATAAGTGTCCTCATGGCTCTCAGATTCGACAAGGGCCACTTCGTAGAAATGGGCGATCAGGCCACCTTCAGCATATGGAATCCGCACAACCACATGCACCAGTTGGTGAGCCAGCACCTCTTCAATCATCCCCAGAAGCGAATCTATCCCTTCCCCCGTCAGTGCGGAGAGAGGCACAGCCGCCGGATAACGGGATTGCAGGGCCTGGAGGTTGGCCGTATCATCCTCACCGGTCAAAAGATCGATCTTGTTAAGAGCCATCACAATGGGGATGTCCTCTATGCCCAGCTCGTCCGACAGGGTGCTCTCAACCACGTGGGCCTGCTCAACCGCGTTCGGATGGGAAACATCCACCACATGCAACAGGAGAGACGCTTCGGCGATCTCTTCCAGCGTCGCCCGGAAGGCGGCAACCAGAGAGTGCGGAAGCTTCTGAATGAAGCCCACTGTGTCGGTAAAGAGCACCTCACGGCCTCCGGGAAGGGCAACCCGCCGGGTGGTCGGATCGAGGGTGGCGAATAGCTGATCAGCTACATACACGGAGGCGCCGCTCAAACGGTTCAAAAGGGTGGACTTCCCGGCGTTGGTATATCCCACCAGCGCGATGACCGGCACACCGGCACGGCGTCGCTGGAGCCGGTGTCGCTCACGGTGGGCACGCACCTGCTCCAGTTCGCGCTTTAGATGGGCAATACGCCGCCTGATCTCACGGCGGTCTGTCTCAAGCTGGGTCTCGCCGGGCCCGCGCAGGCCAACCCCGCCCACGCCCCCGCGAGCGGACCCGCCGCCCGCCTGACGGGCAAGATGTGTCCACTGACGCGTCAGGCGGGGCAGACGGTACTCATACTGGGCCAGCGCCACTTGAAGAGCACCCTCTTTGGTACGAGCGTGCTGGGCGAAGATATCGAGGATCAAGGCGGTGCGATCAATGATCCGGACATCCTCTCCAAAGGCCTCCTCCAGTTCGCGCTGGTGACGGGGGGAAAGCTCATCGTCAAAGATGACGATGTCAACATCAAGCTCCTCAATCCAGCGACGAACCTCCTCAACCTTGCCGCTCCCGATAAAAGTGGCAGGGTGAGGGGGCTTAACGCGCTGGTATGTCTGCCCCACCACATGGATTCCCGCCGTATCGGCCAGAAGTCCCAGCTCCTCCAGTGAGGAATCTATATCCAGCGCGCCCGGCTTTCCTTTGATGTCGAGGCCGACCAGGAACCCCTTTGGCCTCTCCCGATCCTGATATTCCGTTTCAGCACACACCTGTTCGCCCCCCTCTCAGGACTCACCCTGATCACTACACGAAATACTCTCGCCACTCCATCTCGCCTGTCGCCAGCAGAATCACCAGAACCGGCCTACCTCTACTTTATTCAGCAGAGCCTGTTTCACCCTCCACGCTGTGTATACCACTCAGAAAGCCGCCGAATAGCCTCCCGCATTCGTGTTTCACCAATCACAAGTGAAAGACGCACATACCCCCTGCCTGCCGGTCCGTAGATCCGCCCCGGCGTCACGGAGACGTGCGCCTCTTCGAGTGCTTCCTCGGAGTAAGCGACATCATCCCCACCATCCACACGGGCCCAGACATACAACGCCGCCTGAGGGGGTGTCGCGGAGAGACCCAGCCGGGGCAATGCTTCCATCAGGATATCCCGCCTGCGCTGATAGATTGCGTTGCGCCCCGCGATCCAGTCCTTCCCGACCTCATTCAAGGCCACGCAGGCCGCATCCTGAATCGCCAGGAACAACCCGCTGTCTACGTTGCTCTTGATGCGCAGGAGAGCGTTCACCATTTCGGCATTCCCAACGCAGACCCCCACACGCCAGCCAGCCATGTTGTACGTCTTGGAAAGGGAATTAAACTCAACCGCGATCTCCTTCGCGCCGGGGACTTCCAGCACGCTGTGGGCACGAACCCCGTCAAACGTCACATCTGCGTAAGGATTATCCGAGCAGAGCAGGATGTCATGCTCGCGGCAGAAGTCTACTATTCCGGCCAGCTCATCTTTGCTCGCAACCGCGCCGGTCGGGTTGTTGGGATAGTTGATCCACAGCAGGCGGGCACGGGCCAGAACCTCCGGCGGGATGCTCTCCAGATCGGGCATGAAGTTTCGCTCTGGAACGAGCGGCACGCGGTACGGCTCGGCCTCTGCCAGAAGCGCCCCCCGGCTATACGTCAGGTACGCCGGATCGGGAACAAGAACGACATCGCCGGGGTTGAGCAGAGCCAGCCCGATGTTGATCAGCCCTTCCTTTGAACCGATCAACGGCAACACCTCACGCTCCGGGTCCAGGCTGACGCCAAAGCGACGGGCGTAGTAGTCGGCGAAGGCGCGGCGGAGGGCCGGCTTTCCGGCATATCCCCCGTAGCCATGGTTGGCCGGGTTCTGGGCAGAGTTGTACAGCGCCTCGATCACCGCCGGGTGCGGCGGGAGATCGGGGTTGCCGATATCCAGCCGGATAACGTCATGCCCCCCGGCCTTCAGTTCACGAATGCGCTCCGCCCTGGCTACAAACGGATAAGGGGGAATGTTCTCCAGACGGCTGGCAAGGGCCAGCCTCTTAACAACAGGTTGCGTTGTCATAAGCCTCCTTTAGTTGCCGCCACGCTCGGCTGCCCCCTCCCCCGAAACGGGATACCGGCCACCGGACTCAAGAAAAGTCTCCAGCACACGGCCCACACGCTCCAGACTCTCAGGGCTGACTTTGTCAACCGTATCTTCGACCGTATGCCAGTAGGGATAATCAAAGTCAATCACATCAATGGCCGGTATGCCCCGCTCCAGGAAAGGCACATGATCATCGAGAAGTGTATGTTGGACTTCCGGGATAAAGTAAGCTGAATATCCAAGTTCAGCCGCCAGCGTCCACAGGTGCTCTCGCAACAGAGGATCCGAGTTGCCTTCGTAGTAAATATCCTGCTCAGCGTCGCCGATCATATCCACAATGATGACGTACTCCGGAGTAACCGCCATATTCGTCGCAAAGTAGCGCGACCCGATGACCCAGTCCCAGCCATCCAGACGCCCGTTATCCTCCGCATCAAAGAATACCAGCCAGACCTCTCCCTGAACAGTGCTCAGGTCAAGCACACGGGCCAGTTCCAGCAGGACGGCAACGCCGCTGGCCCCATCATTGGCCCCCGGAACCGGCTGCGCAGAAGCCTCAGGGTCGCGGTCGGCTCTCAAGCGGGTGTCATAATGAGCGCCCAGCAGAAACACAGGGCCTCCCCTCTGCCCGGCACGTCCTATCAAATTACGGACCGGAACTCCCCGATAGGTGAAAGTCTGTTCCTCAGCCTCCCAGCCAGCGGCGCGGAGACGAGTCTGAATATACTCCGCCGTGCGGCGGGAAGCCTCTGACCCCGTCGGGCGGGGGCCAAATGCCATCTGCGCCCGGACATGCTGCATAGCCTCTTCACCGCTGAACAGAGGAGAAGGAGTCGGTGAGGGCGTCAGGGCGGACGCAGGGGTGATCGTTGGGCTCGCAGAGGGAGGTAAAGCAGCGGAGCCAGCAGCCGCCTGCGCCAGACAGGACACTCCCCCCAGACCGGCAATCAGCAACGCGATCCCCACAACCGGCCATGGGGAGCGGAAAGCACCTTCTTGTCCCTGCAAGGTTCTTTATCCCTGCTCTCGCACAAAGTCGGGGCTGGAGGGCTGGGACGCCAGGAAGGCCTCCAGCGCGGCCAGCGCGCGTTCGCTGTAGCGAGCGTATCGCTGGCGCTTGTTCCGCACGGGCGGCTCCAGAGGCGGCAGGATGCCAAAATTCGCCTTCATGGGCTGAAAATGCCGGGGGTCCGCATGGCAGATGTAGTGGATCAGCGCCCCAAGCATTGTCTCGGGCGGAAGCACCCAGAGCGGCTCGCCTTTCATCAGGCGGGCCGCATTGATCCCGGCCAGCAGGCCCGTTCCCGCATTGCCAACATACCCCTCAACCCCCGTGATCTGTCCGGCGAAGAACAGATCATCGCGGCCTCGGTACTGGAGGGTCGGCCTCAGCAGCCGGGGAGCGTTGAGGAAGGTGTTACGATGCATCTGCCCCAGCCGCACAAACTCGGCGTTCTCCAGGCCCGGGATCAGACGGAAAACCCGCCGCTGCTCCGGCCACAGAAGGTTGGTCTGGAAGCCAACCATGTTGTAAAGCGTCCCGGCCAGATCATCCTGACGTAACTGGACAACCGCGTAAGGGCGTTTGCCGGTGCGCGGGTCAATCAGCCCCACAGGCCGCAGAGGGCCGAAAGCCAGCGCATCCGGCCCGCGTGCGGCCTGCACCTCAATGGGCAGGCAACCCTCAAAGAACTTCGGGTCTTCTTTCTCAAAATCACGCAACTCGATGCGCTTCGCCGAGAGCAAGGCCTCCACAAAACGGCGGTACTCTTCTTCGTTAAGCGGGCAGTTGATGTAATCCCCTTCCTCGTCCTCCCCCCGCCCGTAACGAGAGGCTCTGAAGGCGATCTCCATGTTAATAGAATCGCGGGTTACGATGGGCGCAAGCGCATCATAGAAGTACAGGTACGCTTCTCCCACCAGCCGCCCGATGTCCTCGGCCAGCGCGCTTGAGGTCAGGGGGCCGGTGGCGATGATGACAGGCCCTTCCGGAACGCGAGTCACCTCCTCGCGACGGATCGTGATGCGCGGGTGCGCCTCGATGCGCTGAGTCACGAGCTCGGCGAACCGCTCCCGCCCGACCGCCAGAGCCCCACCAGCGGGGACGCGTGCCTCATCGGCGCAGGCCAGAATGAGAGAGCCCAGCCGCCGCAGTTCAGCTTTAAGAAGCCCCCCCGCCCGGTCGGGCAGATCGGAGCCAAGCGAGTTGCTGCAGACCAGCTCGGCCAGCCTGTCGCTCACATGAGCGGGGGTCATCCTGTGAGGGCGCATCTCCCATAGAATCACCTCGATGCCCCGCTCAGCGGCCTGCCAGGCCGCTTCGGAACCGGCCAGCCCGCCGCCGACCACGTTTAACACTCTGTCCTTCTCAGGCTTCATCGGATCAGTCCCATGCCAAACCGCCTGACATCTTCCGCACTCTCCCAACGGGATTCTACCACAACTGTGATCGCCCCCCTACCCCGGCGGAAGTTGTTAGCCAATTGGAATCTCCCGGCTCTCGTTGTACCATACGCCGGGAACGTCACTCTCCGGGGCCTACAGTGGCAACGATCGCTCTTCTGGAACCCTACTATACCGGTTCACATGCCCAGTGGGTGGACGGCCTGACCCGCTTCTCCACACATACCATCATCCCATACACACTTCCAGGGCGTTTCTGGAAGTGGCGAATGCACGGCGGAGCCGCCACGCTGGCGCGGCGCTTTCTGGAGTCCGGCCAGAAAGTTGATCTGATCCTTGCAACAGATATGCTCGACCTGACGACGTTTCAGGCCCTCACACGGCGCAGGACGGCGAACACGCCCTTTGCCATCTACTTCCACGAGAATCAGCTTACCTATCCACCGCCACCCGGAGAGAAGCGCGATCTACACTACGGCTTCATCAACTACGCCAGCGCGCTGGCCGCAGACCGCATCTTCTTTAACTCCGGCTTTCACCGCGATGCTTTTCTGGAGGAGCTCCCCCGCCTGTTGAAGCACTTCCCGGACTTCAACGAACTGGAAACCATCAACCGGATCGAGGCCAGAAGCGAGGTGCTCCCCCTGGGGCTTGATCTGGAGCGCTTCGACGCCTACCGGCCCGCGCAGCGCCTTCCCGGCCCCTTCCGCATCCTCTGGAACCATCGCTGGGAGTACGACAAACAGCCAGAGGTATTCTTTAACGCGCTCTACGCCCTCCTGAGAGACGATTTAGATTTCGAGGTCATAGTCCATCGGGGAAAGCTTCAGGCAGCGCCCTGAGGAGTTTCTGGAGGCCAGGGAGCGGCTCGCCGGACGCCTCCGGTACTTCGGCTATGCCCGGCCCTTTGAGGAATACGCCCGTCTGTTGTGGGAAGCGGACGTTCAGGTCAGCAGCGCGATTCAGGACTTTTTCGGGGCGAGCGCCTGCGAGGCGATCTACTGCGGCTGCCTGCCCATCCTGCCCGACCGCCTGAACTACCCGACCTTCATTCCCGACCCGCACCGGGAACTCTGTCTTTATCGCGATCCGGAAGGGCTCACCAGGCGGCTGCGCTGGGCATGCCAGAATCCTGACCGCGTGCGGGAAATCTCGCTACGCGATCACGTTGCCCGCTACGACTGGCAACGCCTCATCGAGCAGTACGATAGCCGACTGGAAAGCATTGTGGGCTGAGGGTCAGAACCCCCGGCCCACACCTCACATCCCGACCTGCGAAAGCGCTTACTCGCTCTCCTTGCGGGTGGGCAACCCGACCGCCCTCGGAACAACCACCCACTCCACGTACTCGTTCGAGCCAAGCGCGATGACCGGTTCGCCTTTCGTGTTGCGCCCGGCACGCGGCGCGAGCCCAAAGCGCATGTACTTCGGCTTGCCCTTGCTGGTAACAACAATCAGCGTGTCATCCATCGTGCCAACGGCAGATCCGGCAAGCATCGCCCGTTTATCCACGAACTTGATCGTGATCACGCCCTGCCCGTAGCGCCCCTGAGTCGGATAATCCGCCAGCGGGCTGGACTTCGCGAAGCCGGTTGTGGTGATCACCCACAGGCTGGCGCGGGGTTCCACGACTGACATCCCGACCACCTCGTCGGTGCGTCCGCCGAGCTTGATCCCTTTCACGCCCGCCGCACGCAGCCCCATCGGGCGGACGTCTTCCTCCTTGAAGCGAATCGCCATCCCCTCGGCGCTGGTGAGGATGATCTCATCCTCACCCGTCGTCCAGGCTGCCCACCCCAGCGCATCACCGCTGAGGCCCATCACCTGGAACGAGTGGGCAGAGAGACCGGGCAAATCTTCAAGCGCGATTCGTTTGACCATCCCCCCGACCGAAGCCAGGAACAGGTAACCCTCCTGCTCCCCCGGCCTGCGCGTCAGGGCGGCGACGATCTCCTGCTCCTCGTCCAGAGGAAGCAGGCTTGTGAAGTGAACACCCTGCCGGAAGTCGCGAACCTGTGCCAGCTGGTGAACGGGGATCGTGGCCGCCATCCCGTCGGCGGTGAAGAGATAGAGAGTTTCGCTCGCCCCGCTGGAGATCATCAGACGCGGCGGGTCTTTAACCGTCGTGGTCACTTTGGGCTGCTGGTCGTCAAAAGTACGGGAAAGCAGGCCGTTGCGCGTCAGGACAACCCAGACCTTCTCATCCGGCAGCAGCTCCGAGATTCTGACCGACGTTCCAGCCGTCCCCTCGATGATCAGGGTGCGACGTTCGTCGGCATAACGCTGCTTGATCTCCGCCAGTTCCTCTTTGATCTTGGCCCGCATCATCTTGGGGCTCTTAAGGAGCTTCTCAAGGAAGCGGATCAGCTTCTTTTTCTCTTTGTACTCGTCCTCGATCTTCCTGCGCTCCAGAGCCGCCAGCCGCCGCAACGGCATATTCAGGATGGCCTCGGCCTGGGCGTTGCTCAGCTTAAACTGACGGCGCAGATTCTTGTGCGCACTCTCGACCGTGCGGGAGCGGCGGATTGTGTCAACCACCTCATCCAGATTGTCAAGCGCGATCAGATACCCCTCAAGGATATGCGCCCGCTCCCTGGCACGAACCAGATCGTATTGACTCCGGCGCTGCACCACCTCAAAGCGGTGTTCCAGATAGACCCGGAGTGCCTGCTTGAGCGTCAGGAGACGCGGCTCCCCATCCACCAGTGCAAGCATAATGACGCTGAAGGTCGAGCGCATCGGAGTGAGCTTGTAAAGCTGCTCCAGAACCTCATGAGGATCAACCGTGCGCGTCAGGTCAATGACGATCCGGAGCCCCTGCCGATCGCTTTCATCCCGGAGGCCAGTCAGGCCCTCGACACGCTCCTCGCGGGCCAGTTCGGCGATGCGCTCGATCAGGCTGGTTTTGTTGACCTGATAGGGCAACTCGGTAATGATGATACGGTTGCGGTTGCGGCTCAACTGTTCAACGTGGGCCTTCGCCTGCACCACCAGCTTGCCCCGTCCGGTTGCATAAGCCTGCGCGAGATTGTCGGTTTCTCCGTCAGCCGAGTACCGGAAAATCAGGCCTCCGGTGGGGAAATCAGGCCCCTTGATGAACTGCATCAACTCAGGCAACCCGACCGACTCAAGCTTAGTCCAGTGATCGAGCATATAGATCAGGGCATCACACACCTCACCCATATTGTGAGGCGGGATGCTGGTGCTCATCCCAACCGCGATCCCCGACGAACCATTAACGAGGAGATTGGGAATACTGGCCGGGAGGACGGTCGGTTCCTGCAGGCTGCCGTCAAAGTTCTCGACAAAGTCAACCGTATCTTTCTCGATGTCGCGCAGCAGCTCAATGCCTATCGCCTGCATCCGGGCCTCGGTGTAACGCATGGCGGCAGCCGCGTCACCGTCTATCGAGCCGAAGTTCCCCTGACCGTCAACCAGGGGATAGCGCATCGCGAAATCCTGAGCCATGCGCACCATCGCTTCGTAGACCGCCGCGTCACCGTGAGGGTGATACTTACCCAGCACTTCCCCCACAATGCGAGCGCTCTTCCGGTAAGGGCTGTCTGGCCGAAGACCCATATCATACATGGCGTATAAAATGCGCCGGTGAACGGGCTTCAGGCCATCGCGAGCATCGGGCAGGGCACGGCTGACGATGACGCTCATCGCGTAGTCGAGATAAGCGGCCCGCATCTCCTGATCAATATCAACCTGACGAACAGTGCCAACTTCCATCGGTCTGGTATCCTCTGATGATGCCAATCTTAGCCTTCAACAGGACAGTTTGCGGACTGAGCGAGGGTGTTTCCCTGCAGCAACCCGTGAGCGGGCTGCTCATTTGTTCTATCTCAGTCGGGATTGTAGATCAAGTGCTATGAGGCTGCAACAGGGTGCGTCTCACCCCGGGCTGAGCCGCATTTGACGCAGGCGACTCGCCCGTTAGAATCACACGACGGATTGTAAGGACAGGAAACGAGATAACACATGCCATCCCAACGATTACAGGTAGGCCTATTATACCCGAAATCCCCCCGCAGAAAGGCCCGCTTCCCGTTCAGGGTACGGGCGCTGCTGGTGCTCGCCGGACTGGTCCTGTTTTTCATCATCCCCGGCCCGCCGCGCAGTCAGGCCGCCCCTGCCGGACAGGTGGATTTCTACATTGTGCAGCCCGGCGACGCATGGGGCAGCCTGGCCGCACGTTTCGGCATCCCGCTTGATCTACTGTGGCGAGCCAACGGCGTAGTTAACCCAACCCTCCTGAAAGAGGGACAGCGCCTCTTCATCCCTGCCTCCGCCAGTCAGGAGGACAACGAGGTGCTCGCCTTTGACATCGGCCCGGAGGTTTCCCTCTGGGAAGCTGCCCTCAGGAGCGGTAATGCTCCGACTGTCCTTCTCCAGCTCAACGATCTGGACAGCCCGGCGGAGGCCTGGGGACAGCGTCTTTACGCCCCCAACCGGCAGGCTCTGGTAGCAGCAGGGCAAGGCCCCTCCACTCCCACACAGGCCAACCCCGCCCCTGCCCCGCAACCGGAATCCCCCACCCCGGCCCCTGTGCCGCAGGGAGCGCTGGTCCGCTCCAGGCTGGGCATACAGGGGCACTTCTCCGTGCCGGACGATCAGCGGGACATGTTGCTGGACATGATTGCCTACGATCTTAACTTCGGCTGGGTCAAATATCAGGTGGACTGGAGCAGCATCGAGTACATACCGGGCCACTACTCAATTGAACTTGAGAAACTGGACGGACTGGTCGAGGGGGCGTTTGACCGCAACTTACAGGTGCTGCTCAGTGTCGTAAAAGCCCCGGACTGGGCACGCACCACCACCGAGGGGAACGGCCCACCCGCTGACTACAACGATTACTACAACTTCCTGCGCTTTCTGGTGCAGCGCTACCGCGGCAAGGTGGCCGCCATTGAAGTGTGGAACGAGCCCAACCTGCACATCGAGTGGAACGGCGGAACGCTTTCAGGGGCTGAATACGTTGGCCTGCTGGCAGGGGCTTACGAGACGATCAAGGGGGAAGACGCCAGTATCACCGTCGTTAGCGCCGGGCTGGCTCCCACAGGTGTGAACGACGGCATAAGCTCGGTAGACGACCGCCTCTACCTGCGGCAGATGTACGAAGCCGGGCTGGCAAACTACGCCGATGCGGTCGGCGTTCACCCTTACGGCTGGGCCAACCCGCCCTGGATACGGTGCTGCCGGGACCCGAACGGGCCGCCGACTCACAACGATCATCCCAGCTTCTTTTTCCTCAACACGATTGAGGATTACCGTAGCATCCAGGCGGAGTTTGGCGATTCAGAGCGCCCGCTGTGGGCAACTGAGTTCGGCTGGGGGACGATGGAACGCCTCGACCTCCCCATCCCGGGGGAGCAACCCTTCCTCGTTTACATGAACGAGGAGCGTCAGGCCGAGTACATCCGCGACGCGTTCCTCATGGCTCAGGAATGGGACTTCATGGGTCCTATGTTCCTGTGGAACCTCAACGTTGCCACACTGGAGGGCTTCGACGCCAATCAGGCAGCCTACAGCATCCTGATCGAGCTTGACCGTCCTCGCGTCGCTTATCAGGTATTGCGTGACATTCCCAAGATCGATCAATAAGCGATAAGAAAAACGCAGCTCCGGCCACCTGACCGGGGCTGCGCTCTCCCGACTGAACCGAAAGGGCCTTTAGAAAGCTACGACCTGCCCGTCGGCTGGCGACTGAGAGTCGGCGGCGTCATCTTCCTGTGGCGCTACCGACGCTGCTTCCCGCTGCCGATAGTGCTGGAACCCTGTACCGGCGGGGATCAGCTTGCCGATGATGACGTTCTCCTTGAGGCCCAGCAAGGGGTCTTCCTTGCCTTCTATAGCCGCACCCGCCAGCACCTTGATCGTGTGCTGGAACGAGGCCGCCGCCAGGAAGCTCTCCGTGTTGAGCGCGGCCTTCGTCACGCCCAGAAGGACGTTCTGGCTGCTGGCCGGAACACCGCCCTCGGCGATGATCTTCTCGTTGATCTCACGTAGCGCGAGGCGATCAATGAGCTGTCCGGGCAGCAGATTCGTATCGCCACTGCGGGTGATCTGTACCTTCGAGAGCATCTTTCGGATGATCACCTCGAAGTGCTTGTCATTGATGTTCACACCCTGCCCGCGATATACCCTCTGGACCTCGCTCAGCAGATAGTGCTGAGTGGCCTCGATGCCCAGAATGCGAAGGATGCGATGGGGGTTCTTGGCCCCCTCGGTTAGCTGATCACCAGCCTTAACACGGTCGCCGTTGCGCAGCCGGTGTCTCCCATCCGGGCCTTCCACCTCGACCAGCCGGGCAGCGCTCGGTATCTCGTACTCGCGCTCCTCGCGCCGCTCGTAGATCAGGGTGAGGATATTCCCTTCCAGGGCAACGCGCCCGTTATATTCAGCGTAGAAGACTTCCTCACCCTGCCGGGCGAGTTCCTGCCCCTGAGTGACTTCCGCGCCATCTTCTACCAGCACTTCCCAGCCCGTTACGTCAAAATCCTCACGAACGACCTCGCTATCCACCACCTTGACATAGCGGACCCCCTCGTGCTGATAAATCTCCACGACGCCGTCAATATCGGAGATGACAGCTTCACCCTTGGGCTTCTTGCGTGCCTCGAACAACTCTTCGACGCGGGGGAGGCCATGAGTGATGTCGCCCCGCTCCTCAGCCGTACCGCCCGTGTGGAAGGTGCGCAGGGTCAACTGCGTGCCCGGTTCACCGATGGACTGCGCAGCGACAATCCCAACCGCCGAGCCTTCCTCAACCAGATCACCACGCCCCAGGTCCCGGCCATAGCAAAGCGCACACAGGCCATGAACCATCTCACAGGTTAGCGGCGACCGGACAAAGACATCCTGGATACCGGCGGCGATGATTCGATCCGCCTTCTCCTCGTCAATCATCTCATTCCGATCGACGATGATCTCGCCCGTCTGGGGGTCCACGACCGGCCCGGCGGCAACACGCCCCACGATCCGGTCAAAGAGCGGTTGATCGGCCACCTTCTGGGACTCGCTGATCCAGATTCCGGCTTCCGTGCCACAGTCGTACTGGTTGATGATCACATCCTGAGCAACATCAACCAGGCGGCGCGTCAGGTAACCGGCATCGGCGGTACGGAGGGCTGTGTCGGCCAGCCCCTTACGTGCGCCGTGCGTGCTGATGAAGTACTCCAGAGCGCTCAGCCCTTCGCGGAAGTTACTGCGAATCGGCAGGTCAATGATGCGGCCCGAAGGATCGGCCATCAGGCCGCGCATACCTGCCAGCTGGGTGATCGGGCCCATCCCGCCTTTCGTGGAGCCGGACTCCGCCATGATGTAGATGCTGCTGTAGGGGTCGAGCGAGCGGGCGACGGCCCGCGCGACGTTCGCCTTTGCCCGATTCCAGACATCAATCGTGCGCTGATAGCGCTCCTCCTCAGTCAGCAGGCCCCGGCGATATTCACGCTCAATCTCGTTGACGACCTCCGTCGCCTCCTCGATGATCTGATCCCGCTCCGGCGGGACGACCAGATCGCTGATCGCAATCGTCGCTCCTGAGACAGTGGCATATTTGAAGCCCAGATTCTTGATCGCGTCCACCACCTCGGTGGTGACTTCCGGGCCGTAGTGGGTGTAAATCTGCCCGACCAGCTCGTTGACGGCTTTCTTGTCGAGGGTGGCATTCACCCAGCGAACCTCGTCCGGGAGGATGCGGTTAAAGATGCAGCGGCCAACGGTGGTTACCAGCGGCTCCTCCAGCGGAGGCCCGTCATCGTAGATGTTGACAATCCGGATCGGCGTATGGAAATGTACCTGCTTCAATGCAAGGGCCATCTCCACCTCATCCAGATCATAGAACAGGCGCAGGGAGGAGGGGTCTACCTTGTCCAGTTCCTCCCCCGGCTTCTCCATTGTGAGGTAGAAAATCCCCAGAACCATATCTTTGCTGGGGCCTACAACAGGCGCGCCATCCGCCGGTTTCAGCAGGTTCTTTGTGCTGAGCATCAGTTCACGGGCTTCCCACACCGCTTTTTCGGAGAGGGGCACGTGAACGGCCATCTGGTCGCCATCAAAGTCAGCGTTAAAAGCCGTGCAGACGAGCGGGTGAATCTGGATCGCCTTACCCTCTACCAGTACCGGCTCAAAAGCCTGGATGCCCAGACGGTGAAGCGTCGGAGCGCGGTTGAGCAAAACCGGACGCTCACGGATCACCTCTTCCAGCACTTCCCAGACTTCGGGGCGCTCCCGGTCAATCAGGCGCTTAGCGCTCTTCACGTTGGTGGCATAGTTGTACTCTACCAGCTTGCTGATCACGAAGGGGCGATAAAGCTCCAGCGCCATCGTCTTGGGCAACCCGCACTGGTGAAGTTTCAGCTTGGGGCCGATCACGATCACCGAGCGCCCGGAGTAGTCCACCCGCTTACCGAGCAGGTTGCGGCGGAAACGTCCCTTCTTGCCTTTGAGCATGTCGCTCAGAGATTTGAGTTCACGCCGCCCGCGACGGCTCAGCGCCCTGCCCCGCTGGCTGTTATCAATCAGGCTGTCAACAGCTTCCTGAAGCATCCGCTTCTCGTTGCGCACGATGACATCAGGGGCTCCCAGCTCGATCAGGCGCTTGAGCCGGTTGTTACGGTTGATCACACGGCGATACAGATCGTTGAGGTCAGAGGTGGCGAAGCGTCCCCCGTCCAGTTGCACCATCGGGCGCAGGTCGGGCGGGATCACCGGCAGAACGGTGAGGATCATCCACTCCGGACGGTTGCCGCTCTTACGTAGCGCCTCGACGACCGCCAGACGCTTGGTGGCCCGCTTCCGACGCTGCTTTGAGCGCGTCGTCCGAACCTCGGCCCAGAGTTCCTTGCTGAGCTTATCAAGGTCCATGCTGCGCAGGATCTCAAGGAAAGCCCCCGCGCCCATCCCGGCCTTGAACACCTGCCCGTAGCGCTGCTTGAGTTCCCGGTAACGAGCCTCCCCCAGAAACTGCATCTGCTGGAGGTCTTCCAGTTCCTTGCGCTGCTCAAGGTGGCGCTGCCGGACTTCAGCGATGCGCTGCTCGAACGCATCCTCGATCTCCTGGAGGCGTTCTTCCGCCTCCGCCTTGATCTCAGCCGGCTGGGGTTCCAGTTGGGCCAGTTGAAGCTGGCGCTGCTCATCAATCTCGGCCTGAATCTCGTTGAGGAGCGCTCCGGCGGCTTCCTGCACAAGTCCGATATGCTCAGGGCCAACCGTCTCACCGGCCTCAACAATGACGGCGTTGGCTGGCTCAAAGATCATGGGCTTGCGCACCGTCACCCCGGCCTTGTTTTCCAGTTGACGCTGGAAGCTCTGAGCCGCCCGCATCAGTTCATCGGTGCGGCGGGATAGTTCCTCGTCAAAAGAGGCATTGATGGCATCAACCTGCTGCTGAATCTCGGCCAGAGCAGCGTCACGGGCCTGCTCTATAGCCTGCCTCTGAGCGTCCGTCTCTTCCCGGAGGGCCGCTTCCTCCGCCGCGAGTTCCTCGGAGAGCCGCTTCAGAGCCTTCTGGCGGGCCTCTTCGTCAACCGAGATGATGACATACTGAGCAAAGTAGAGGACGCGATCAAGGTTCCGGCGCGACACATCAAGCAACAACCCCATGTAGCTGGGGACGCGCCGGGTATACCAGACATGAGCCACAGGGGCCGCCAGTTCAATGTGCCCCATACGCTCACGACGCACCGATGAGCGCGTGATCTCTACCCCACACTTATCACATACCAGCCCCTTGTATCGTACGTTCTTGTACTTACCACAATAACACTGCCAGTCCCTGGTTGGGCCGAAGATAGCCTCGCAGAACAGACCATCCTTCTCAGGACGCAGACGCCGATAGTTGATGGTTTCAGGTTTGGTTACCTCACCATACGACCATGAACGAATCTGCTCCGGCGATGCTAGGCTTATACGAAGGGCCTTGAAATCCTTGGCTTCCAAGCCAATCTCCTGCATATGGCTGTGTACCACGGAAAAGCTACCTCCTCGTCAC
>DRKO01000304.1 GCA_011051745.1 Chloroflexota bacterium
AGGAGGCGTGGCGGTGGACAGCCGCTCGCTCTCACGCGGGGAGCTGGAGCGGCTCACCCGCCGGTACGCGGCCAGCATCATGTCAATCACCGGCTCACGACGGGACATCCCCGCGCCGGACATCGAGACCGACGCGCAGGTGATGGCCTGGTTTGACGACACCGTGCGGATGATGCGCGGCTACGCCGACCCCGCCGTCGTGACCGGTAAGCCGGTCGGGCTGGGCGGCTCGCTGGGCCGTTCCGAGGCGACCAGCCGGGGGCTGGCGGAGTGCACGGGCTTTGCCCTGAAGAAGCTGGGAGCGGCCCCCGACTCCGTGACGGTGGCAATTCAGGGCTACGGGAAGGTCGGCTCGCACGCGGCGGAGATTCTGCACCGAGAGTACGGGTGCAGGATCGTGGCCGTCAGCGACGTGACGGGCGGCTGGTACAGCGAAAAGGGGCTCGACCCGGACGACCTCAGCCGCTATGCGCAGGAGCACGGGGGGCTGCTGGCCGGTTACGGCGATCATAACCCCGAGGCCGAGGCGATCACAAACGAGGAACTGCTCACGCTGGAGGTGGACGTGCTGGCCCCCTGCGCGATCGAGGGGCAGATCACGGGGGAGAACGCGGGGGAGATCAGGGCACGCCTGATCGTCGAGGGGGCCAACGGCCCGACCACGGCGGAGGGCGACGAGATTCTCAGCGAGCGGGGTATTATGGTTGTGCCCGACATTCTGGCAAACGCGGGCGGCGTGACGGTCTCGTACTTCGAGTGGGTGCAGGGCCTCCAGTTCGACCGCTGGAGCCTTCAGCAGGTGCGGCAACGGCTGCACAGCGTGATGGAAGATGCGTTTGAGTATGTGTGGTCGGTCTCACAGGAGCAGGAGTGCAGCCTGCGCGACGCGGCTTTTCTGGTGGCGGTCAGCCGGGTGGCCGAGAGCATGATGACGCGGGGGCTGTTCCCGTAGGAGGCGAAGGCGGCGGGGCTTCGGAACGGCCACGCCAGCCCCGCTTCGGCCTGGGTACAGCCCGACCCTGCCCGATCCCTTACTCTGGAGAGAGAAAACACCGTGCGCATCTGCTACGTTTCCTCGCAGGCCGTCAGCGCCGACGGCTGGGGACGCTACACGGTCGAAGTTGCGCTGGGCGCACGCGAGCGGGGCATCGAGCCGGTGCTCGTCACCGCCCGTCAGGACGTTGATCCCGCGCTGGCCGATGTGGAGCATCACCCCATCCTGCCGCCGCTTTTCGCGGGTCGCTGGACAACGCCCCGCACTCTGGCCCGTGTCCCGTCCCTGCGCCGCATCCTCCGGCGCTGCGACGCCGTCCACTGCATCGTGGAGCTTTACGCGCCTCTCGTCGCCCTGTCCCGCCCGTCCGGCCAGCCCTTCATCCTCTCCGTCTTCGGCACGTGGGCCGTCCGTCCGCTCGAGGCGGCAGGCCGCCGGACGATCTTCGGTCCCGCCTTCCGAAGCGCGGACGTGATCCTGAGCATCAGCGGCTACACCCGCGACCGGATGGCCGGCCTGATTAATTTGCCCCGCGTCGAGGTGCTCCCCGGCGGCGTCCACCCTGAACGCTTTGAGAAGCCGGTCGCGGCGGAGCTGCCCGGCTGGGTGGGCCGGGAACCGGTCGCGCTGAGCGTGGGGGCCGTCAAGCCGCGCAAGGGCCAGCACATCGCGCTGGAGGCCGTCGCGCTGGCACAGGAGCGCATCCCCGGCCTGCATTACGCGATGGCGGGCAACCTGCACGGCGCACCCGATTATGTGGAGCGGCTCCGCGAGCGGGCCGCCGAACTGGGGATCGCGGAGCGGGTGCATTTTCTGGGCCAGCTTCCCCCCTACGGAGCGCTGACGGCGTGGTATCAGCGCTCGGACGTGTTCATCCTGCCCTCGATCAGTCAGGGTAGCAGCTTCGAGGGGCTGGGGTTCGTCTTTCTGGAGGCCGGAGCAGCGGGTACGCCCTCCATCGGGACGCTCGACTGCGGCGCGATGGAGGCCATCGTTGACGGGGAGACGGGGTTACTGGTCCCTCAGGGCGACCCGGAGGCGACGGCGGAGGCGCTCGTTACCATCCTGAGCGACGACGCACTGCGATCCCGGATGGGCGCGGCTGCCCGCGAACATGCCCGGCGGCTCTCGTGGTCGAATCTGGCCGGGCGCGTGGTTGAGATTTACCAGGAACTGGCCGGGGCGCCCTAGGGGCACACTCCGGCCAGTTCGTCATCCGTCCCGCTTATGTCCGCCCGAGAGGAGGGGCCTTAATCACCACTGCTCGTCGGTCGGGCCGCCAGCGTGACATCCACCGTGATCTGCGAGCCGTCACGCAGCACGCCCAGCGTGACCGTCTGCCCGACCACCGTTTCCTCGGTGATGTAGGCGATCAGGTCGTCAAAGCCCTGAACCTCGTGGTCATCTACGCTGATGATGATGTCGCCGCCGACCAGAAGCGTCTGACCGTCTATCTCGACCTCTCGATCACTGCCCCGCAGACCGGCTTCATCCGCCGGACTGCCGTCCACGACGCGCACCACCAGCACGCCCTGCTGATCCGGCTCAAGGTCCATCGCCTCCCGTATCTCGGGCCGCAGATTCATGCCGCTGATGCCCAGCCAGGGGTGCTCGTAGTGTCCCTCTTCGATCAGCACGGGGACGATCCGCGCCACCGTGTTGGACGGGATCGCAAAGCCGACGCCCCCGAACTGGCGCACCTGCGACTCAATCGCCGTGTTCACGCCGATCACCTCGCCGGACAGGTTCAGCAGAGGCCCGCCTGAGTTGCCGGGGTTGATGGCGGCGTCGGTCTGGATGACGTTAGGGATGCTGAAACGCGCCCCGCCGAAGGCCTGCGACTGCGAGGGCAGCAACCGGCCAAGCGCACTGATGATGCCACTCGTCATCGTGCCCTGCAACCCGAACGGGTTGCCGATGGCGACGACGGTCTGCCCGACCCTCAACTCGTCCGAGTCGCCCAGCGGCAGAGGATGCAGTTCATCGGCGGGCACGTCCACCTTAATGACCGCCAGGTCGCTATCCGGATCGGCTCCCACCAGCTCGGCCTCCACGCTCAGGCCATCGGCGAAGATCACCGTGATCTCGTCGGCCTCTCCGGCCACGTGGTAGTTGGTCACAATGTAGCCCTCATCGCTGTACACGAAGCCGGAACCCTGCCCGTAGCGGTAGGGCTGTTGCTCCGGCTGCTGCGGTTGCTCAGGGGGCGTGAGATCGGGGAACCCGGGGAAGCCGGGAAAGCCGGGGAAGAAGTGAAATGTATCCGTGTCGATCTCGACTCGTTCCTTCACCTGAATGTTCACCACACCGGGGTTGGCTTCCTCGTAGAGTTCCGCCAGCCGCTCATCCAGATCAGTTGTGATCACCACCCGCTCAGCCGGAGGGGCCGCTTCGGGCGTGGCGGCCTGCTCAGCGGTCTGTGTTTCGGGATTCTGCAACGCCTCCTGTTGATGCACCAGCCCGTTGATGGCTGTCAGCGGGACGGAGATGGCGCTGCAAGCCACCAGCGAAAAGACCATCAGGAGGCCTGCGATTGTTATCAACGTCTTGCGTCCAATCAGTCTGGACATGTTTTCCCCACTCCTTTCTCAGTCTTTCTGGGGACGCAGGTTGCAGCGCAAAGCGTGGGCTCCCTGTGCCCTCCTGATCAGGCTACGTCCGCCGCATAATAATTGCATCAGAAAAACGTCAGAGCCGGATATGAATCGCCTCCTCCTCCGCCGCACGGGGGAGGAGGTGATGCGTGCTATAATGCGGGGTGATGAACCTGTTGAGCCGATTCCAGCGTACATTGAGGGCGCTCAATGTGCTGCGGGCGGGCGATCCGGTCGTGCTGGGCGTCTCCGGCGGGCCGGATTCGCTGGCGATGCTGCACCTGTTCGTGCGCTCACAGGAGGCGCTCGGTCTGCGTCTCTACGTGCTGCACCTCGACCACCGGATACGGGGCGAGGAGGCCGCCGCCGAGGCCCGCTTTGTCGCAGAGACGGCGGCGGCGTGGGGCGTGCCCTGCCGGGTCGAGCGGGTGGACGTGCCCGCGCTGGCCGCCGAGCGTAAGCTTTCGCTGGAGGAGGCGGCCCGGCAGGCGCGTTATACCGCGCTGGGGCGGGAGGCGATCCGGCGGGGGGCGGAGGGGATCGCGGTGGCACACAACGCCGACGATCAGGCGGAAACGGTCCTGATGCACCTGATACGCGGGGCAGGGCTGGCCGGGCTGCGAGGGATGCTGCCCATCACCCCGCTGAGCGAGTACCATCTGCTGGAGCCGCTCGACGCGCCGCTCCTGCTGATCCGGCCCCTGCTGGACATCTCCCGGGCCGAGGTCGAGGCGTACTGCGCCGCCGAGGGACTTCAACCGCGCTTCGACCGCTCCAATCTGGATACGACGTACTTCCGCAACCGGCTGCGGCATGAGGTGCTGCCGCTGCTGGAGTCGCTCAATCCGGGGATAAGGGAGCGGTTACGGCGCACGGCGTCGGTGCTGGCGGCGGATTACGAAGCCCTGCAGGCACAGGTCGAAGCGGCGTGGGAGGCGATCACGCTGGAGCAGAGCGCGGCGCGGGTGCGCTTCGACCGGCAGGGCTGGCGGGAACTGCCACTGGCCCTGCAACGGGCGACGATCCGGCGGGCGGCGTGGCAACTGAGGCGTTCGCTGCGCGACGTGAGCTTTGAGCACGTCGAAGGGGCGGTGCAGGTGGCGCGGGACGGCGAGACGGGCGCACAGGCAACGCTCCCCGCCGGGCTGACGCTGCGGGTGGACTACGACTCGCTCGTCATCGCGCCCGCCGATCAGCGCCCGCCTCCGCCGGACTGGCCGCTGCTGGAGCCGGGGACGGCGATCCGGATCGAGGGGCCGGGCGTGTACGAACTGCCGGGGACGGGGTGGCGCTTCACGCTGCATCCCTATGAGGGGGCACGAGCGGGGGCAGGCTGGGAGGCGCTGCTGGCCGATCCTTGGGCCGCGCCGCTCGCCGCCGACCGGCTGACCGGGCCACTTCTCCTGCGCACACGGCGACCCGGCGACCGCTTCCGCCCGCAGGGGGTGGGCGGAAGGCAGAAGGTCAGCGAGTTCATGATCAACGCCAAGATTCCGGCGGCGTGGCGCGATCACGTGCCGCTGCTGGTGGCCGGCGAGCGGATCGCGTGGGTGTGCGGCTGGCGGGTGGATGAGCGGTTTCTCGTGCGGGCAGAGACGGAGCGCGTGCTGGTGGCGCGGTTTGAGAAGGGGTGAGGGAGGACGCTCAGCCTTTCTTCCCGGCCTCTTCGAGCGCCCGCTCCAGCAGGTCGGCGACCGGATCAGCGCCCGGAAGGGCGGCCAGCCACTCACTCATCATTCCCGCCGTGTGGGGTCAGAGGGCCATAAGCGGCCTCGGCCAGTTCCTTCCCCAGAATCAGATCGGCCAGACGCCGGCGTAGTTCCGTCTCTGAGGCCTCCGGGTAACGCCTGCGCAGACCGTTCAGGGCCAGTGTGCGCGCCACCTGATTCAGTTCATCCACGAGTGCCAGTCTGCGCCAGACCGGCGCCCGGCGCAGCAGGTCGGATAGAACGGCTTCGGCCTCAGGATGGGTATCGGTCAATCCATCTTTCACAGCATGATCCCCTGTGCCGGTGCTCCACGTACCGGCGTCTCTACTTTACCATGAAGGCGGAATCACAGCAGGGGACACGGCGCACCGTGTCCCTGTCGTCCGGCGGGCTTATCTCTGTGAGGGCCCGGGCTACTCTCTGGGGCTGTCTTCCCCCTCTGGAGGCGTGAAGCTGCTCGCCATTTTGTCCAGCGCGTCGCTCAGGCCGCGCAGCGCGGTGACAAGCCCCCTGCGCACCTCATCGGCCACCTTGCCGCTCTCAAGGTCTTCACGGACGCGCTTCACGCTCTCCTCGACCTTCGCGCTGATCTCCGACTCGCGCAGGCTCTTGATGGCCTCGTCCACTTCCTCGGAGAAACGCTCCAGCCCTTCTTTGATCTCCTGCTGAATCCTGAGACGCTCCTCGCTGTTCCAGGCGGCGTTGATGGCATCGCGGAACTTGCGGCCCAGTTCGGCGAATTCGGCGGCGACATCAATCGTCTCTTCCTGCGGTTTCTCGTTCTCAGGAATGTTGTTGTCACTCATATGTACATCTCCTTCGTTCGGTTGCTCTCAGTTGTGGCTCTTCAGTCCGGTAATGCTATGAACCTGTACGCGATCCGGGGAGAAAAGTTGCGGAGTCCGGCGGAGTGATGTAAACTATACTTTACATAGCACCGCTCAAGGAGAGAAGCCATGAGACACACACTCAGGTTACCGGAGAACGCGGAAAGGGCTCTGGCCCTCGGCTCTGTGCTGATGATGGCCGCTCTGGCCCTCGCGTGCAACCTGCCGGGGCTGGCGTCCGAAACCGCTCAACCGGAGCCGATCACGGGGGGCGGCACCCCCCCGCCGACGCCCGAACAGGGTCCGCCGGTCGAGGCGACGGTGATCGCGCTGGGCGGGGTCGAGGGGACGATCCGCCCCCTGCTGGGGGTGAACGCCGGACCGGTGGGGATACGGGAACGAGATACGGACATCACGGCGGGCTATCAGGCAGTCGGCGTGAACTCGGTCCGCACACATGACTACTACGGGCCGCTCGACATGGCGACCATGTACCCCGACCAGTCCGCCAGCCCCGACGATCCGGCCTCATACGATTTCGAGGTGAGCGACGAGGTCTTCCGGGCGATCATCGCCGGAGGCTTCGAGCCGTACTTCCGGCTGGGGGATTCATGGAGCAACGCCAGCGACTTTCCCCCGGCCGATCCCCGCCACCCCACCGAACCGGATCACTGGGTCAGGGCTGCGGTGGAGGTCGTCCGCCATTACAACGATCCGGCCCTGTGGGGCGGCTCTTACGTGCGACGGGTTGAAATCTGGAACGAGCCGGACGGGCGTTTCTGGGATGCGAGCATGGAGGAGTTTTTCGACCTTTTCGCGAGAACGGCCTTCGCGCTTAAGGCCGAGTTCCCCGATCTGCAGGTCGGCGGGCCGGGCTGGACACCGGCGGGATATCTTGCCCCGCGCGGGCAGGAGAACGTGATCGCCTTTCTGGAGTATATGAGCGAGCGAGATGTGCCGCTCGACTTCCTCTCGTGGCACGTGTATTCCGACGATCCCGACGTGTCCGCTGAGGCGGCGGCTTTCTACCGCCAGCTACTGGATCGCTACGGCTACACGGAGACCGAGAGCCACCTGAGCGAGTGGAACACCGAACTGGGGGGCGGGAATGCCCCGGCCCTGCCGACTCCCATCCGGGCGGTCTACGTGACGGCGATCTGGATCAACCTGCAAAAGGAAGCGGTGGACGCCGCTCACTTCTACCGGGGCGATATGATGTTCGGGCCGGAGGGAGAAGGCAACCAGATCGCCAGCGTGTTTGCGCTGTGGCATGAGATGAGCGGCTATCCCGAACGACTGAGCGTGACGCTCGACGGGGAGGGCGAGGGCGTGCTGTATGTGCTGGCCGGACAGAACGCCGAAGGGGCGACCGCGCTCCTGATCGCCAACCCGACCGACGAAGTCCACCTGTGGCGGGTGGCGCTCCCCGGCGGGCAGCCGCTCGAAGGGCACGCGATAAGCGTTCGGGAGGTTACGCCGGAGCAGAGCGAGGCCGTCGAGCAGGAGGTCGAGGGGCCACTTATCGGCATCGGGCCGATGAGCACGCAACTGGTTATCGTGAGCCCGTAAGGCGAGGCGAGGAGGGAAGATCATGTCACCGACCGGCAGAGCAACCGCCCTCCGCAACCGTGTGCGCGAAGTTCGCCTGAAGCGCGGGCTGACTCAGGAGGCACTCGGTGAGGCGGTGGGCTTGACGCGGCAGAGCGTCATCGCGATCGAGAAAGGCCGTTTCACACCCTCGGTTTACACCGCGTTGAAACTGGCCGATGCGCTGGGCGCAACGGTAGAGGAACTGTTCTGGATTCGAGATAAGGAGGAATGACGATGACTCGCGCTCTGATTCCTTACTACGTAAGCCGGGCGATCCTCTCCGCGCTGGCGGGGTTGATCGTCACCCTCGGCGGGCTGCCCTGGTGGGTCGGGCTGCTGACCGGCCTGCTGACATTCGGGGGGTTCCTGTGGTACGCTCATAGCGGGTTTTATCTGGTGGATACGAGCACGCCGCTGACCCCGCTGCGACGTGATGAGCGCGGCAGGGCGATCCGCGACCGGGCCGTCGTCGCCGCCGTTGTGGTCGGCGGGCTGGTATACGGCGTGCTGAGCCTGACAGAGCTGGCGCTGCCGCTCTTACCGGCTGCCGGGGCGTGGGCGCTGCTGGCGGGCGTGATCACCTACTTTGTGGCGAGCAACTGGCTGTACGCGAAGCGATGATCCGGGCCGGAGCAGGCGAAAGGAGCCCTCATGAACGACCAGCGCATCCGGGAACTGCTCGACATGTTCAACCGGCGTGCGCCAATCGCCCGCAGCTTCGGTATGCGGCTTTCGTTCAACGGGGAGGGGCAGGCCATCATTGACCTGCCCTACAACCCCGATCTGAACCATGCGCTGGAGGGGATTCACGGCGGAGTGTACATGACGCTGCTCGACAGCGCCGCCTGGTTCACCGCCGCCGCCGCGCATGAGGAGTCGTGCTGGCTGGCGACCTCGGAGCTGACCGTTCACTTCCTGAAGCCTGCGAAGGAAACCGCCCTCCGCGCGGTGGGCCGGATGATCCGGTCCGGCAGGCGGCAGGACATCGTCGAGGCGCACCTGTATGATGAAAACGGCGAACCGGTCGGGCACGGCATCGGGACGTTTATCATTCTGCCTTCCGTCCCCCTCCGCCCGGAGGAGTAGCCCGTGAACCCACGCGAACGTGTGCTGACCGTCCTGCGCGGCGGTCAGCCGGACCGCGTCCCGAAGATGGTTAATTTTTACCCCGTCACCCTCGCCCGTTATCCGGGGCGGGAGGCCGGAGAGGTCTTCGACACGGAGATTCGCTTCGTCCGCATCTCCGCGCCAAAGGAGCAGGAGGATTTCCTACGCTACCTGCGCTCGCTGCCGCGTGATGTTTACATCGGGTCGCCGGATATTCTGCGCACGTACCACGACTGGGGCTACCATCCCCACCTCAACCGTGACGCGCCGCTGGGCGACGCTCATACCATCGAACGGCTCGCCGCCGCCCCTCTGCCGGACTTTATGGCGCAGGTGCGCCCGGCGGAACTGCGCGCCGCCGTCGAGCGGCTGCACGCGCAGAATCTGGCGGTGATGGCCTCGCCGCCGCATCTGGGCGGGGAGCTCTTCGAGACGGCCTACCGGCTGCGGGGCTTCGAGCAGTTCATGATCGATCTGGTCGAAAACCCGCCGCTGGTTGACTATCTGCTGGAGCAACTCACCGCGATGCACATCGCCGTTTCCCTCGCCCTGACGCGGGCCGGAATTGACATTCTGGGGCTGGATGACGACGTGGGGGAGCCAACCCGTATGCTGATCAGCCCCGCCATGTGGCGGCGCTACTTCAAGCCCCGCATCCGCGCAATCATCGAGACCTGCCGCCGCGCCAACCCGGAGCTGCATATCTTCTGGCACAGCGACGGCTACATCGAGCCGATCATCCCCGACCTGATCGAGATCGGCATGGACGTGCTGAACCCGGTTCAACCGGATGTGATGGACCCGGCACGCCTCAAACGCCTGTACGGGGAGCGGCTGGCCTTCTGGGGGACGGTCGGCACGCCGCAGCGCTGGGCGTGGGCCGAACCGGAGGAAATCCGCGCCGAGGTGTACGAACGCATTCAGACGGTCGGCGCGGGCGGCGGCCTGATCATCAGCCCGGCCTACGATCTGGAGCCGGAGGTTCGCTGGGAGAACGTGCTGGCCTTCTTCGAGGCGGTCGAGGAGTTCGGGGAGTACGGGCGGGGGCCTTCCGGCGGGTAGCAAAACGCCCGCCGACGATGCGCCCGGCGGGCACGTTCTGACCTGTGATCGTTCGAGAGTGCCCCCGGCAGGACTCGAACCTGCAACCTCTGGCTTCGAAGGCCATTGCTCTATCCATTGAGCTACGAGGGCATGGTGGGTGAATCATAGCATCCGCTCCGGCATCCGGCAAGGAGTGCCCCGCCGGTGGTGGATACCATCACGGGGATGAGACGTTTCGGCGGGAAGTCCGGCGAAAAGATAGCAAAGGGGGCCGGGATGGGTACAATATCGTTCCGTGAACGCACGCCGATCTCTGGAAGGAGCTATGTCACCCTCTCACGCATCTGCTGACCGGATCACGCCTCAACGGTGGGCCTTCGTGGCCGCGACTGCGCTGCTGCTGGCAGGCACGGCGATCTATCTGCACGGCTTCGTCCAGACGTTGCCCTATCAGCTCGAGCCGGACGAACCGAACATCTTCCGCTTTACCACGCACTTACTCTCAACGGGACGCCTGTTCAATAGCTACCCGCCTCTGCGGGTCGCCGAACTGGCGCTGGAACATCGCCTGCTCGACCTGATCACGCCGGGGGAAGTGGCTCAGCCGGTGTATTTTCTGGTCGGGCGGTATTTCTCGCTCCTGTACGGCCTGCTGCTGCTATCCGTCACCTATCAGGCGGGGCGTCACCTGCATAGCCGGGCCGCCGGTCTGGCCGCGATGCTGTTCCTGATCGCCCAGCCGGACGCGGTGCATCTGGTGAAGCTGATCAAGACGGACGTTTTCGCGTGGCTGTTCGGCATGACGGCCATCCTGCTGGCCTTCCGCACCCTCAGAGGGCCACGCTGGTTGATCGCCCCGGCCATCGGGGCCGGAATCGCCGCCACGCTGGCGAAATATACCATGCTGCCCGTCCTGCTGATTCCGGGGCTGGTGCTGCTGTTCGCCGTGCCACGCGGACGGGCGGCACGCATCCTCCTGCCGCTGCTGGCGCTCGGCGTGCTCGCCGGTGGCGCGTATCTCATCCTGCGCCCCCCGGAGCCGCTCGCCTCGTTCCTGATGAGCTTCCACGCCAGACAGCTTTACGAGCGTGAGCGGCTGTTTCAGTTTGTGTCGCTGATCCCCGCCTGGCCCCACCTGATGGCGCAACTGGGGCAGGTCAACTTCTGGGGCGTGCTGATCGGGCTGCCGGTGGCCGTCCTGATCTGGCCCCGCGCCCGCCTGACGCGCCAGCAGTGGGCCATGCTCGCTCTGGTGGCCGCGACGGCGATCATCACGTATCTGCTGCTCGGCCTGTTCCGCACCAACCGCCCGCAGGATCGCTATCTGATCGTGCTGGGGTTTGCGCTCCTGTGGGGGGTGACGCTCGCGCTGCTGGCAGGCGGGCGAGTGGAGGTTGTGCTGGCCGCCGCGCTGATCTTAACGGGGCCCTGGCTGGCGCGGGCATGGCGATACGGGGACGAACTGCGCTGGCCGGATACGCGCGTCATGACCGCCGAGTGGTTCATCGCCAACGTGCCGGAGGGAACGCACATCGCGGTTGAGAAAGACTACGTCGAGTTCGAGCGGGTGTATGGCGGTTACCCCAGCGACAAAATTTTCTTCGTCGAGGAGATCACCTCGGTGTATGATGAGTCGCTGGAGTCGTTCGCCCGCCGGGGGGTCGAGTATCTGATCGCCGATTACCGCAACATCTGGCGGGGCGGCTTCTTTGACCCGGAGCGCGATAACGGCGCTTTCCTCGCCCAGGTCGAAACCGTCCTGAATCTGGCCGATCCCTGGCCCTGGGAACGGCGGTGGCAGGGACCGGCCCGCTATGTCTTCCGCATCCCTCCGCTCCAGCAGGTTCCGATGCACGTCTTTCTGGGGGATGCGATCATCTTCAAGGGGTACGATCTGGCCTCGGACACGGTCGCCCCCGGCGAGACGCTCGATCTGGTGCTCTACTGGGCTGCCCTGCGGGAGACGGACGCCAACTACATCGTGTTTGTCCATCTGCTGGCCCCGGATGGTACGCTGGTCGCCCAGCGAGACGGCCCGCCCGGCGACGCGCTGCACCGCACGTATGACTGGCAACCGGGGTACTTCGACTGGGACGAGTGGCCGGTAGAGATACCGCCGGAGACCCCGCCCGGCACGTACACCCTCTCGGTCGGGATGTACGACGCCGACACGCTGGAACGGCTTCCGGCGGTCGGCCCGGACGGAACGCCGCTCGGCGACCGTATCGTCCTGACGGAGATCACGGTCAGCGGCTCACGGTGAGGCTCATCCTCCATCCGGCAAAAAGAGAACGCCCCGCGACGTTAAAGGCGGGGCGTTCTCCTCAGCCTGAAGTCGGGAGGATATGCGACAGGCCGCTCTACTCGTCCTCGTGGATGCGGGCCAGAATATCCCCTTCTTCGATCAGGAGATAGTCCGTCCCGTCTATCCGAATCTCAGTGCCCGAATACTTGGCGAACAACACCACGTCGCCGACCTCCAGCGGGGTTGTCATCTCCTCCGGATCGCCGATTGCCTCGACGCGGCCCCGCTGCGGCTTCTCGCGGGCTGTTTCGGGCAGGTAAAGCCCGCTGCTGGTCTTGAGTTCCTCTTTGATGGGCTGTATCAGGACGCGAGCCCCCAGTGGCTCGATGCGTGTCATTTCGTTTTACCCTCCTTCTCGTGGTTTGTTGTATCCGGTCGGGGATTGAGCGTGCTCAATCCAGCCCCAGATATTTATCAATTTTAGCGCGATCAAAGCCGACGACGATCTTCCCGTTGATGTCTATCACCGGCACACCGCTCTGCCCGCTCCGGCGGACCATATCCCGCGCGGCAGCCGGATCGCGGCTGACATCCACCTCACGAAAGCGAATCTTCCGCTGACGCAGGTACTTCTTGGCCGCGTTGCAGAACGTACAGGTCGGCGTGGTGAAGATGATCACCCGCTGACGTTTCTTCTTTTTGTGGTCGCTTTTCTCAGTCCTTGCCATTATTTCCCTCTCAAAGCCCCTTAGCTGCCCACCGCAGTCCTGATCGCGCTCAACAACATTCCCTCTGGAACGGCCCCTTCGACAAACTCGGTCTCGTTGATCACCGTCCGGGGGACCCCCATCACGTTGTATTTCATCGCCAGATGGGGAAACTCGGTCGCTTCGACCATGTCGGCCCGCACGTTGTCACTGGCAATCGCCATCGCGTGGGCCAGCACGACCGCACGCGGACAGTAGGGGCAGGTAGGCGTCACGAACACCTGAAGGTGTAACGGAGTCTCCAGGTTGTTGAGATAGCTCACGGTCTCAGAGTCGAGCTCGACGGCTTCCGGCCCGGCAGCGACTGCCTTAATGTCGTGCAGCAGGGAGCTGAACTCGTACCCTGAGGGGATGCCGTAGTAGCGCACTCCGTAGTCGCGGTCATTCTCGCCCAGGATCACGATGGCCGGAATCTTGTCCACGCCGTAGGCCTGAGCCCTCTCCGCGTCTTTCTCAAAGTCCAGAATCTCCGCCTCGATCAGGTCTGAGAGGGCCGATATCTCCTCGACGATCTCGCGCGTCTCCTTGCAGTACTGGCACTCGAATTCCTGTGTAAACATCACAAGCCGAACCGGCCCGCTCAGGTCGGAGAATAACTCCTCTACCTGCTTACGTGTCTGGTCATCCAGTAATGGCATCTTTTCTCTCCACCAATTCTCTATATTTTAGTAGAAAGGCGACCGGCTGAGCAGGCCCCTGCAACGGATCTGCGCAGAAGGGCTTACTCCGAGGGAACTCACGTTCCGCACAGGTCGCCCGGAGCGCCGGACGGGCGTTTTGCCGCCAGCCCGTCCGGGGCGCAAAAAGTCCACTCCAGTGAGTTTAGATGCAGGATATCCCGTCTGGTTGCACCAGCGCCCGGAATGTCCTCCGCTGCCCCTAGCCCTCGCCGAGCAGCGTGGCGGCGAAGAGGGCATAGACCTGCGCCGCCACGGCCACATCGTCGAGCCGGACCTGCTCCTGCGTGGTGTGGGCATGATCCGGGTTGCCGGGGCCGAAGCCAGCGGTCGGGATGCCCAGCGTCCCCATGCTGTAGACGCCATCGGTTGAGAAGGGCCAGTGCCCCAGAATGGGCGATTGTCCCCGGACGGCGTGGACGACGGCGGAGAGGGTCTGCACCAGCGGGTGATTCTCCTCCAGTGCCCAGGCGTCGAACGCCTCCCGCACGTGGAACCGGTAGCCGGTGTAGGTGTCGGTCGCGTACTCGTTCACCTCGATGTCGGCCCGGATGCCCTCCCGCTCGGTGACGCTTTCAAGCTGGGCGTGGGCACGCGCCACCGTCTCCCCAAGCGTCAGGCGGCGATCCACGAACAGGGTGCAGGTATCGGGGATGGCGTTCAGGCTGGGGGCCTGACTCTCGATATGCGTCACGGCCATTGTGCCGGAGCCGAGGATCGGGTCGGTGGGGAGATCGGTCGCCAGCAGATCCACGCCGAACACCAGACGGGCCGCCGCCGCGATGGCGTTCTCGCCCAACGTCGGCCTGGAGGCATGGCTGCTCCTGCCGTGCGCCGTCACGCGGAACAACACCCGCCCCCGATGGCCGCGCATGATGTGGAGGTTGCTCGGCTCGCCGAGGAGCACCCAGTCAGGCCGGATGCCCTCCTCCTCGATCAACCCCTGCAGGGCGGCGCCTTCGCACCGCTCCCGCTGGACGACGAAAGCCAGAATCAAGGTTCCGTTCAGGGGGACGTTCGCAGCCTGCAACCGCCGCGCCGCATAGACCATCGCCGCCAGCGAGCTTTTAGCGTCACAGGCCCCCACGCCGTAAAGGACGCCATCCTGCACAACAGCCCCATAGGGATCGCAGGGCCAATCGGGATCGGTGGGGAGGACGGTGTCCATGTGAACGTCATAGAGGAGGGTAGGACCGTCTCCGGTTC
>DRKO01000305.1 GCA_011051745.1 Chloroflexota bacterium
ATCAAGAACATGATCACGGGTGCGGCGCAGATGGACGGGGCGATCCTGGTGGTGGCGGCGCCGGACGGGCCGATGCCGCAGACGCGGGAGCACGTGCTGCTGGCGCGGCAGGTGGAAGTGCCCGCGATGGTGGTGTTTCTGAACAAAGTGGACATGATGGACGATCCGGAGCTGCTGGAGCTGGTGGAGTTAGAGCTGCGGGAGTTGCTGGATCAGTACGGGTTCCCCGGGGACGAGACGCCGATCGTGCGGGGGTCAGCGCTGGCGGCGCTGGAGAGCACGAGCACAGACCCGGAGGCGCCGGAGTATCAGCCGATCTGGGAGTTGCTGCGGGTGATCGACGAGTACATTCCGACGCCGGTACGGGAGGTGGACAAGCCGTTCCTGATGCCGATAGAGGATGTGTTCAGCATCAAGGGGCGCGGGACGGTGGTGACCGGGCGAGTGGAGCGCGGTCAGGTGAAGAAGGGGGACGAGGTCGAGATCGTCGGGCTGACGGATGAGATCAAGCGGACGGTGGTGACGGGGACGGAGATGTTCCACAAGGAACTGGATGCGGCGGTGGCAGGCGACAACGCGGGCATCCTGCTGCGCGGGATAGACCGGGACGAGGTGCAGCGCGGGATGGTGCTGGCGGCGCCGGGGACGATCACACCGCATCGGAAGTTCATGAGCGAGGTGTATGTGCTGCGCAAGGACGAGGGAGGGCGGCACAAGGCCTTCTTCTCCGGCTACCGGCCGCAGTTCTACATCCGCACGCTGGATGTGACGGGGACGATCACCCTGCCGGAAGGGGTCGAGATGGTGATGCCGGGCGACAATGTCAACCTGATGGTTGAGTTGCAGAAGCCCGCCGCCCTCGACAAGGGGGCCAAGTTCGCCATCCGCGAAGGCGGCCTCACCGTCGGCGCTGGTGTGATCACCGAGATTCTGGAGTAAAGCTGGCCTATCCATTATGGCTAAAAAAGACATCCGCATCGTCGTTACCCTGGAATGCACCGAGTGCGGCGAGCGCAACTACACTACCGAAAAGAATCGCCGCAACGACCCACAGCGTCTCGAGCTGCGGAAATACTGCCGACGCTGTCGGCAGCACACGCTGCATCGAGAAACCAAGTAGAGGGTAGTAGGTGGGTGTGCGTTTATGGTATAATAGACCAAGATGACGCACGCCCAATCACAGGCGAGTAGCTCAATTTGGCAGAGCAACGGTCTCCAAAACCGTAGGTTGCGGGTTCGAGTCCTGCCTCGCCTGCCTCTATAGAACAGCCAGTTCAAGACACCGTCATCCCGGCGGTGTCTTGAACTGTAGCGACTTTTAATCAAGGGGACGAAGAGAGTGGCACGCAAGCAGGCAACCGAGGAAAAACAGAAGTCGTCGGCCCGCTCGTCTGAGAAGAGTCGGCAGGCAGGAGAGGCAAGGCGGAAGCAGGCATCCCGGAAGCGCGAGCCCGCGCACAAGAGCGCAAAGAGCCGGAATCCAGTCATCCGGTATTTCCAGGAAACAGCCGAGGAACTGCGCAAGGTTAGCTGGCCCACCTGGGAGGAAACCGTCCGTTTGACCGTGATCGTGCTGGGAACAACGGTCGTCTCAGCCGTGTTTCTGGGGCTTCTCGACCTGCTCTTCCGGGAACTGGCCGCTCTGCTTGTTTGATGACGAGAGAGGGTGTGCCGGTCAGTCCTTCCTGCGAGGGAGGTAAGGGCTGAGGCCCGGCGGACGGAGCGGGCCCGCAGCCGAGGAAAGAGTGGGGGAGCTATTACTGGAATGGAAGATCAAGAAGTTACGATGCCCGACGACGAGCTGGAGAGCGAGGAGATCGCTGATCTTCCTCAGAGCGTCGGAGAGGCGTCTCAGGTGGAAGAAGAGGATCAGCAGGAAAGCCCGGAGGAAGAGCAGCCCGATGATGGGCGGCGCTGGTACGTTGTGCATTGCTATTCGGGCTACGAGAATAAAGTGCGCCATGCCATCGAACAGCGCATCGAGACGATGGGCATGGAAGATCGCATCTTTGACGTTGTCGTCCCCACCGAAGAGCAGATCGAGATCAAGGACGGCAAACGTCGAACTGTAGAGCGCCGGGTCTTCCCCGGCTATATCCTCGTCCAGATGATCATGGACGAGGACTCCTGGTACGTGGTGCGCAACACCCCGGGAGTGACCGGCTTTGTCGGGATGGGCAACAAGCCCACCCCCCTTCGTGATGAAGAAGTGGCCCAGATCATGAAGCGCATGGAGTCCGAAGCGCCCGTGATCAAGGTGACCTTCAAGCCCGGTGAGAAAGTGCGGATCATTGATGGGCCGTTCAACGACGTTATCGGCGTTGTGAGCGATATAGATATGGAACGGGCCAAAGTCCGGGTGATGGTTTCCTTCTTCGGACGGGAAACGCCGGTCGAGCTCGATTTCTTACAGGTTGAGAAGATATAATCGGCAGGTCGCCGGTGGCGGGTGCAGAGGCCCGACCATCAGAGCGCATCTACCAGAATAACCGGGTGGCAGGGTTCAGGAGGCCACCCGGCAGTGGAGAAAGTGTGTCATGGCAAAAAAGGTAGTCGCAGTCATCAAGCTGGAGATCGAGGCCGGGAAGGCGAATCCCGCCCCGCCTATCGGCCCTGCGCTGGCGCAGTATGGCATCAATCTGATGCAGTTCTGCAAGGACTATAACGCCCGCACGGCCAATCGGATCGGGGACATCATCCCGGCTGAGATCACGATCTATTCCGATCAGTCTTTCCGGTTCACGCTTAAGACGCCGCCCACCGCTTCTCTGATCCGCAAGGCGCTGGGGATCGAGAAAGGTTCCGGTGAGCCGAATCGCGTCAAGGTCGGCACGCTGACCCGTGAGCAGGTCCGCGAGATCGCCGAGATCAAGATGCCCGACCTGAACGCTTACGACATCGAGGCGGCCATGAAGCAGGTGGAAGGCACGGCCCGCAGCATGGGCGTGACCGTTGTAGACTAGTTCGCACAACACACCATACCGGCGTGGGAGGCTCCCTCTGCTGGGGGGCCGTCTGCACCACAAGGAGCTGTAGAATGCCTAAACACGGTCGAAAGTACCTGGAGAGCCTGAAGGAGATTGATCGCGACAGGCTGTATGAGCCGCGCGAGGCTCTGGAGCTTGCCAAGAAGGTCGCCAAGGCCAACTTTGACGAGACAATCGAAGTTCATATGCGGCTGGGCATTGACCCCCGTAAAGCGGAACAACAGATCCGGGGGGCGGTCGTTCTGCCCGCCGGGCTTGGCAAGACGGTTCGTATCCTCGTCTTCGCCGAGGGGGACGCGGCCCGCATCGCCGAACAGGCCGGGGCCGACATCGTCGCCTCGGATGAGATCATCGAGAAGATCGAGAAGGAAGGCTTCACGGACTTCGATATTGCCATCGCCGTCCCGGAGATGATGCGCAAGATCGGACGGCTGGGACGTGTGCTTGGCCCGCGTGGCCTGATGCCCAGCCCCAAGTCGGGCACGCTTGTTCAGATGGAAGACCTGCCGCGCGTGATCGAGGAGGCCAGAGCGGGCCGGGTGGAGTATCGCAACGACCGCACGGGTAACCTGCACGTCCCGATCGGCAAGGCCAGCTTTGAGGTGGATGACCTGCTGGCGAACTTCGCCACTGTGATGGACGCGATCCGTCGGGCGCGGCCTCCTTCTGTGAAGGGAGCCTACGTCCGTAAGCTGGTAGTCGCCCCGACGATGGGGCCGGGGATCAAAGTGGACCCGAACCTGGCCCTGATGCTTGAGGCTCCCAAGTAGACTTCATCGAGAATGCCGGGCGGGAGTTCGCACCCCCTGAGGGAGTGTGATATAATCCCGCCCCGGATGGCCCTTCGCTGGAAGGCCTTCTGGCAAGGGCTTACCTGAACAACCGCATAGTTTGCCCACCGCAGACAGCCGGTGTCCGTGAATGCGGACTTAAATCTGCCCGCCGAGGTGAGGACGTGGAGTAACGCCGCTGGCGCGAGTGAGCGCTGGCGTGTGCCTGAGAAACATCGGTCTTCGCCTTGCCGGGCGAAGACCCTGTTTTTTATGACCGATTCGCTCTGTGCGGAATGGAAGGAGGTGATTGCAGCTTGGCAATATCTAAAGCACGCAAGGAAGAGCTGGTTGCCCAGTACATCGAGATGCTGGAACGGAGCAACGCCGTTATCTTTACGGAGTTCCGGGGGCTGACCAACACCGAGATGACGAAGCTTCGCAGGGCGGTGCGTGAGGCCGGTGGGGCCTACCACGTCACCAAGCTGACCCTGCTCAGGCGGGCCATGGAGCAGGCCGGTTATCCGATCCCGGAGTATCTCTCCGGTGCGCCGCTGGCCCTGAGCTTCTGCTACGACGAAATCCCCGGCGTGGCGAAGGCACTGACCGAGTTCGCCAAAGAAAATGAGATGACGGTGATCCGGGGCGGCCTGATGGGAGACCAGTTCCTGACGCTGGAGCAGATCGAGGCGCTCGCGGAACTGCCGCCGATGGAAGTGCTCCGCGCCCAGATCCTCGGCCTGCTGGAGGCTCCGGCGGCCAATCTGGTGGGCGTCATCCAGTCTGGAGTGGCTCAGGTGGTGAACGTCCTGAACGCCTATATCGAGCAGGGCGAGGAGGGCACAGCCACCGCCGAGGCCGCTGGCTGATGAATTTATCAAATCACTGAGAATATAGAACCTGCTACTTTTTGAGGAAGGACGATCAATACTATGGCTGATCTTGAGAAACTGGTCGAGGAGTTGAGCGAGCTGACCCTGCTGGAGGCCGCTCAGCTTAAGGAAATGCTGGAAGAGAAGTGGGGCGTTACAGCCGCCGCGCCGATGGCTATCGCAGCCATGCCCGGCATGGGAGCCGGTGAGGGCGCAGCCGCTGAGGAAGAGAAGGACGAGTTCGATGTCGTCCTGACCGAAGTCGGCCCCAAGAAGATTCAGGTGATCAAGGCCGTTCGTGGCCTGACCAGCCTGGGCCTGAAAGAAGCCAAAGACCTGGTAGAGAGCGCTCCGAGCGTGGTGCTGGAAGCCGTGAGCAAGGAGACCGCTCAGGATGCCAAGGCCAAGCTGGAGGCCGAAGGCGCAACCGTGGAGCTCAAGTAGCTTCCCTTCCACCGCACAGGTTTTACATCAACAGGCCGCTCTCCGTCGTTCACCGGGAGCGGCCTGTCGCTTTCTGTCGGGAGGGGATGTCGGAGCTACTCCATCTCAACGGCCATCGCGACCGCCTCGGCCCCTCCGAGACAGAGCGCAGCCAGACCGCGCCGCAGGCCACGCGACTTCAGCGCGTAGATCAGCGTGACCAGAACCCGCGCCCCGCTGCATCCGAGGGGATGGCCCAGCGCGATTGCCCCGCCGTTCACGTTGACCTTTGTCCAGTCCCAGTTGTAGCCCTGCTGCTCCATGTCCCGCCCGTTGGCGAGCACCTGAGCGGCGAACGCCTCGTTCAACTCGATCAGGTCCACGTCGTCCAGCGACCACCCGGCACGCTCCAGCGCGATCGGCATCGCCCTGGCCGGAGCGGAGAAGATCCAGCGCGGCTCGACGGCGGCCTGTCCATAGGCCACCACCCGCGCCAGAGGCTTGACTCCCAGTTCCCCGGCTCTGGCCCGGCTGGCGATCACCACCGCCGCCGCCCCGTCGTTTAACCCCGGCGCATTGCCCGCTGTGACGCGTCCGTCGGGCCGGAAAACCGGCTTGAGCCTGCTCAACGCCTCAAGCGAGGTGTCGCGTCGCGGCGGCTCGTCGGTCTCCACAAGCAGCGTCTCGCGCTTCTGACGCACCTCAACGGGGATGATCTCTTCCCTGAATTTCCCTGCGTCTGTGGCAGCGATGGCCCGGCGATGGCTCTCCAGCGCGTACTCGTCCATCTGCTCACGGGTCACGTCGAACTGCTCCGCTATGAACTCGGCAGCCTCTCCCATCATCCAGTCCTCAAAGGGACACCACAGGCCGTCCACGACGTTCGAGTCAAGCATCTGAAGATGCCCGTACTTATGTCCTCCCCGCACCTCCCGCACCAGAAAGGGGGCCTGGCTCATACTCTCCATGCCCCCTGCCACGTACATATCACCATCCCCCGCGCGGATGGCGCTGGCCGCCATCATGACGGTTTTCAGGCCGGAGCCGCAGACCTTGTTAAGGGTTGTGGCCCCCACCTGCGGAGGAAGCCCGGCGTTGATCGCCGCCTGACGGGCCGGAGCCTGCCCCGCACCGGCCAGCACGACCTGTCCCATGATCACCTCGTCGAGACTTTCAGGGGGGATTCCGGCCCGTGCGACGGCCTCCCGCACAACGATCGCACCCAGTTGAGTGGCGCCCAGGGAGGCGAGCACGCCCTGTAGCTTGCCCATCGGTGTGCGTACCGCGCTCAGGATGACCGGATCGCGGTGGCGATCCGCACTACGTTTCTGATTCATGAGGTTCTTTCTCCCCTTTTCCCTCAGGAAACATCTCGGCCCACAGCGCCTTCAGACGCTCGTAGGTCTGATCGATCCATTCCGGGATGGTCCGGGTTTCGGCGATGACGGTCATATAGTTGGTGTCCCCTCGCCAGCGTGGAACAATGTGTTGATGAAGGTGAGCGGCGATCCCGGCCCCGGCTGCCTCGCCCTGATTGATCCCGATGTTGAAGCCGTCAGGCGCGTAAGCGGCATTCAGGACGCGAAGGGCACGTTGAGTCAGCCGCATCATCTCACTCACGGTCGGCTCGTCCAGTTCCTCCAGTTTTCCGATATGCCGGTAAGGAACGACCATCATATGGCCGTTGTTGTAGGGGTACAGGTTAAGGGTGATGAAGCAATGCTGCCCCCGGAAGAGAACATGTTCTTTTGCGTCGTCTTCACAGTGGACTTTCCGGCAGAAGATGCACTCATGCCCGCCTGCCGGAAAATCGTTTTTGAGGTATGGCATGCGCCAGGGCGCCCAGAGTTGCTTCATTGCTCACTTCCACAGGGTTGATTGATGGGGCAAAACTCCACGGGAACGCGGGCGTTCCACACACAGGGTCCGCTTCGTGCTCCCACTTCATTCTATTTGGAAAAGTGCCTCTTCACAATAAGGGTGAGGGCAACTCGACTTCGGGGGAGAAGCGCGTAGCCCCTCTCAGGGGGATAAGAAACGGAGAACCGATCCCGGAGAGATGGCCGAACGGTTCTCCTAATACAAGAGGTATCAGTCCGTGAACAGATCTGTATCCGCTGGACGTAAACCCTTTTCAGATGATATGGGATGGCAGGTGGCCCCTGTGCCCACCAGTATGAGCGGGACGTGACTCAGGAGCCCCGCTGCGCCTGCTTCGCCTGACGACGCCGCGCACGGCGGATCGCTTTCTTCTTCCGGATACGGCGCAGTTCGCTCTTGCTGATGTACCAGCGTTTCCGGCGGGCGGCGCTGAGGATGCCGCTCTTGGCGACTTCTTTCCGGAAGCGCTTGAGAAGCTGTTCCTGGCTTTCACCGGGTTGAAGCGTCACACTCGCCAATCTTGCTCACCTCCTTTCTTTCTCCCCCTACCAGAGACCGTACTGTACCTGTTTCACGGCAATAAAGCACCACTTTCCGCCTCTGGAACCTCCGGGCCCGGAAAGTGGTGTTTTGACACGTCGGGAAAGACTATCGTTTTCCTGTACCTGATTTAGAAAGTCACCGTTCAGCCCAGAGCTGCGTGGCGTAGTCTGGCTCCTGGATTCTCGGTTTGAAAGCTGCCTCGCACGGAGCGGGCTCCGCCGATAGACGAGAAGCACCGGCAGAACCGCGAAGATTCCAGTCCATCACATTATATATTCCTGTACTCATGAGCGCAAAGAGGGTATGATTACTTCCAGTACGGGGTCAGGATATGGCAGGGGGGAACTGGCGAACGCGATACGATGAAAAAGGGGCAGGGCCAATGGCCGTACAGTTCCACGTTCTGCTTGTAGAAGATGACAGAGACCTCCTGACAGGTGTCTGTGATCTGCTGACTGAGGCTGGTTATCAGGTATCCTGTGCCACTAACGGCATCGAGGCCCTCGAACTGTTACGAGAGGCGGCTGTCCTTCCAGACCTGATCGTCTCGGATATCCGGATGCCTGAGATGGACGGTTACGATCTCCTGATGGCCGTCCGGGGAAACCCGGACTGGTTGTCCATCCCGTTCATTTTCCTGACCGCAAAAGGGGAGAAGAAAGACATCCTCGACGGGAAATTGCGCGGCGCGGATGATTACCTGCCCAAGCCATTTGAGTATCAGGACCTGCTGGTTGCGGTTCAGTCGGCTATCAATCGCCACCGGGAGTTGCTGGCTCTACAGGAGTCCCGCATGGAGGCTCTGAAGAGGCGCATCCTGACCGTCCTGAACCATGAGTTCCGAACCCCTCTCAGCTTTATCGTCGCCTACGCCGATCTAATGGCGAGCAGCCCTTATCTGGAGCATTCCGAGGAACTCCGGCAGTACATCAACGGCATTCTCGATGGGAGCGAGCGGCTCACCCGTCTGATAGATAGCTTCCTCTTGCTGGCTGAACTGGAGAGCGACTACGGGAGGAAGACATACGAGCAGCGTAAAACCACCATCCGGAATCTGGATAATCTGGTTGAAAGTGCTGTGCAGGCGGCCCGCTCATGTGCTGCCCGCCGGGGCGTTAAGCTTGTGTTCAACGCCACGCCGCCCATCCCTCCGGTACAGGGCGATGCCGTCTACCTGCGGGCTGCCATCGGCCACCTGATTGACAACGCGATCAAGTTCTCGCCCCCGAACAAGGACGCCTGCGTGACCGTCGAAGTCTGGGCCGATGAGGAGCACCTGACCGTAGCCGTTCGGGATCAGGGAGCAGGCATCCCTCTGGCAGCCCAGAAGCGCCTTTTTGAGATGTTCTATCAGGTCAATCGAGATGAATATGAACAGCAGGGGATCGGGGCGGGTCTTGCCATCGTTAAGCACATTGCCGACCTGCACCGGGGGCAGATCGAGCTGGAGAGCGCACCGGGGGAGGGAAGCTGCTTCCGGCTCCTGTTGCCCTGCTAGGGAGGAACCGGATCGCTTGTTCAACAGGGGGAGAGGCAACCTGAGAGCCATTCACCGGCTCCGGGTTGCCTCTCCGGTTTGTTTTCCCGCTAACCTGTCCGGCAAGTTCATCCGGACGCTGTGCGCGGCTTGAGGCTCATCTGTTCAAAAGCGTTCTTGTACGGCGACTCGCCGATGCGCTCGATCTGCGCCTTGCCCAGCTTGAAGCGATAGCGATTGGTGATCGGATCGGGAACCCGATGTACGAGTGAGTTGGCCGGATCGGCGGGGTGCAGGAAGTTGGCGAAGAGGACACCGGGGCGCACATCGGCGGTGACGATCGCGATGGCCCGCACATCGCCGCTGCCAGCGCGGATCAATCCCTGCTCCATAAGGGTTGTGAAGTTGTATTCATCCCCCCGCACGCGGATCCAGCCGCCAGTCTGGATCAGGATGTCGTCGCTGAAGAGCCGGACTTCGTCCCCACTTTCGATGCCGTACTGAGCGGCGTCGTCCGGGTGAATCTCGACGAACGTATCGGGCCAGCGCTGCTTGATATAAGGCTTGCGGATGTCGTCAAAAGCCGATTGCCAGATTTCGTTGATGCGCCCGTTTGTCAGCCACAGTTCGCCCTTCTCCGGGTCGGGCTTGATGCGCTCGTAGAAGTCACTGAACAGTTCCCAGGGGCTTTTGATCAGCAACGCTTTCCCCGACTGGGTCTTGAAGTGGGTCAGCCACTTGGAGTGAACGGTCGGGCCTTCGGGCGGGCCGAGCTCCAGCGTCGAGTCGTGCAGGCGCACCGTGCCGACCATCTGGCCGTTCACCCAGCGGATGGGAGTCTGAATCCCCTCTGTGCCGAGTTCCCGCAGCACCTCGTGGCCTTTCTTGCCCTGCTGGCGGGCATACCACACCAGGACGTTGTAGTCCAGCACTTTGCCCCGGCTGAAGCGTGCCGCCTCCTCGAAGACATCGTTATCTTCGTGCCAGTCGTAGCCCTCAAAGCCCATTCGCTGGGCAAAACGGCTGATCGCCCACCAGTCCGGCTTGGCCTCGCCGGGCGGGTCGTAGAACTTGGAGTACAGACGCAGCCGCCGCTCGCCGTTGCAGCGAGCTGCGTCGTGCTCGCCCCATGCAGCAGCAGGCAGCACGATGTCTGCGATCTCGGTTCCGAGCGGCTCGATGATGTAGATATCGGAGTCCACCACCACCATCCCGCCGCTGTCCACACGGGCGATCAGAGTGTTGATGATGTCCTGCTTGTTCAGCGAGGTGATCTGGTGAGGGTTCTCGACGGTTAGCTCGCGGAAACGCCGGGCGAACTCCTGGCTGGCGGCCATCGCCGCCGTCCAGGTGGTTCCGATCACCCATGCGAAGCGCACGTTACCGGCCTCGACCCAGCGATCAAGGTCCAGCTCGACCTTGCGGCGGCCCGGTAGCTTCTCCGGCGACTTCTCACGCGGGTAAGAGGCCGCACCGATCCAGCCTCGCTGATGGCCGCCCAGACGGCTGATCACCTGTCCGGGGCGGTTTCCTGCGCCACAGAGCAACCCCATCGCCGCAAAGGAGGCGGTATTGAGATAGTTGTTGCTCCAGTAGTTGCCTTTCTCAAAGCCGAACGAGGCTTTAGGACGTGGCCCGCCGCCGCCGGTGAGCATCTCGGCGACCTGCTGAATCTTCTCGGCGGGGACACCGGTCACTTCAGCGGCGTTCGCCAGTTCGGCGGGCTCGTAGTTGAGCAGCCACTCCCTGTATCCCTCAAAGTCGGTCCCGAACTGGCCCCACGTTGTGCGCCACTGCCAGGGCGTGTTGCGCGTGCCCCGGCCCATTCCCATCTCGATCTCCCACTTGGAGGCGATCCACTCCTCGATAAACTCTTTGTCCTCCCAGCCGTTCTCAAGGATGATGCGGCTGATGGCGAGGTGAAGAAGTGTGTCCGTGCCGGGGATAACCTGCAGGAATAGCCCGCCGTTTGCCTCGGCGTAGGCCACGCCCGCCGTGCGGCGCGGCAGGGCCATGATGAGCTTTGGCCCGCCCATCATCCAGGAAGTGAAGACGATTGTCTTGGTCTCGAAGGGGTCTGTGCCGGAGATGTAGATCACGTCGGCGTCGGCCCAGTCCTGATAGCTGGCGCTGAAGGTGATGATGCCGCTATCGTCCACGCCGGCGGTATCGTTGCCGGAACCCGGCTTGTCGTGCGGAGCATAGGCCGGTGTGCCGATTGAAGCGAAAGCCAGCTTGGTGATGGCGTAGGTGTTCTCGAAGAACTCGTATGAGTAGGTCTTCATCGCCCAGGCCGACTCGCCATAGTTGCGGAGCACATGCTCGGATACGGCGGCCATCACGTCAAGCGCGGTGTCCCAGTCCACGCGGGTCAGTTCGCCGTTGACGCGAATCTGAGGGTAGAGCAGGCGGTCGCGGGTGGGTGTCTCCGGATTGTAGCACTTCAGCGCCAGCGTCCCACCCCGGATCGAGTGGTTGCCGCCCTTGTTTACCACTGTGGCCTGAAAGTCCGGGACGACAACGGCATGATGTGGCCGCCCGTCAACCATGACGATGTTATGCTGATTGGGGCTGATCCAGGGTCCCAGAACAGAGCCGGGGAAGGGGCTCCCCAGCGCGTTCTGATCGGGGGCCGGGCCGCCCTCCTCTCCGACGGGCCAGGTGTATACCTTGTACCCACAGCCGACGATGCAGTAATCGCAGGCGGTAGTGTGTACGTTGGCGTCCGGAGGGGGCAAGGGGACGCTATCCTGCGGAGTGTAGGTATCTTCTGCCATCTTGTTACTCCTCACGCGTTCGGGTCGGCCAGATTAGAGTGATAGCCGAAGATCAGGCCCAGCACGCCGGTTGCGATGATGTCATCGCCCTCAGTCTCAAGGATGATCTGGGGCAGGCCGAGCGTGGCATGCCCGCTGATCACCATTCCGTGCCGGGTCAGATCAAAGGTGGTCAGGTGCAGCGGGCAGGGACCAGCCACGCCACGGTCGCCGTGAAACTGACCGGCCAGAGGCCCGCCCTGATGCGTGCAAAGGCTGTTAAAGGCCACCACGTTTTGATCCGGCCCCACCCCGCCGCCGGCTGGCTCGTTGAGTTTGATCAGAAAGTTGGTCGAGGCGGGGTGATCCCAGGGATAGTTGAAGCTGACCGGCTGCCCGAACTCAAGCTCGCTGAGCCGACCGATCACCTGCCGGGGGTACTCAACCTGCCGGGCGTATAGCCTGGCGGGCAGGCCGGGCCTGCGCAGATGAGGGGGCAACGTCAACGCAACCAGCGCCGACCCGCTCAACTTGAGAAAATCCCGCCGGGAGGCGATGCCTGCCATGGGATCGCAGCGTTTATCCGTCATCTCAATTTCCCTCCATATCCCAAGGGGCGTAAGGCGGCAGCTCTGGAGCTTCGACGATGATCCTGTCCCCACACAGGCTTTCCAAAAAGGCCACCAGATCGGCCTGCTCCTGAGCGGTCAGGTTCAGGGGCTGCATCAGGGGGTCCTTGTTGGGATCGTCCCCGCCGCCCGCGTTGTAGAAGGCCACAACCTCTTCCAGAGTCGCGAAGACGCCGTTATGCATATAGGGCGCGGTGTAGCAAACATCCCGCAGGCCGGGAGTGCGGAAGCGGCCCATGTCCTCTTCCTGCTTGGTGATGTAGTAGAGGCCCAGGTCCCGCGTGGCGGTGTAGTATATTTCGTCCGGCACGCCTTTGGCCCACTGCTCAAACCGGAAGGTGATCTGATTCAGAGGGTTGTTCTGGAACCCCGGATACTCCGGTACGCCCAGATTGTGGAACGAGTCATCGCTGATAAGCGGGCCGTTATGGCAGGCGATGCAGTTAGCCCGCCCGGTGAAGAGCTCATAACCGCGCCGTGCTTCCTCAGAGATGGCGTTCTCGTCCCCCTGGAGGTAGGCGTCGAAGGGAACATTGCGGGAAACGATGGTGCGCTGGAAGGTGGCGACAGCCATCAGAGCGTGCATATAGGTGGGGTATTCATCCCCGAAGACCTCGTTAAACAGGCGGACATACTCCGGAACCTGAGCCAGACGTTCCTCAGCCATGGCGGGGTCTACGTTACCGGCCACCGCGCCCGTCCAGGCTCCGTTGTTCTGTCGCTCAAGGCTGGGGGCCGAGCCGTCCCAGTTGAGGTGCGTGTAGTAGGCGCTGTTGATGATCGTGCTGGCGTTGCGCCAGTGGGTGCTGCCCGGATAGCCAAACGAGATCGGGCTGGCGATCCCCCAGCTTCCATCGCTGGCCGGATGGCACGAGTTGCACGAGAGGCTGCCGTCGCCGGACATACGGGTGTCGAAGTAAAGCAGCCTGCCCAGTTCGGCCTTCTCCGGTGTGTAGGGGTTGTCGAGCGGGAAAGGAACAGGGGGCAACACCGCCAGAGGCGGATAGGGCGACTCGGCTTCCGGTTCGGCAGCCGCTTCCTCGCCCTCCTCTGCCGGGGCGGCAGGCGTTACCACCTCCGCCGCTGGTTCCCTCTCTGCGGCTGCGCCGGGGCCGAAGATCAGCCAGACAGCCCCGATCACGCCCCCCAGCAGGAGCGCGAGCACGCCGGCGAAGAGGGCAAGATCAAGCGGCGTGACAGGTCTATCAGCCCAGGATGGTTTACGGTCTTTCATCGGTTATCTCCCAGGGTTCGCAACTGATATTCGGGCAACTCAGGCGCTTCGACGGCGACAGGGTCGCTGCTCAGGCTATTGAGGAAGGCGACAAGCTGCGCGATCTCGGCATCGCTCAGGCCGAGCGGGACGCCGCTAACTGCGCCGTCGTTGTAGAAGCGTACAACTTCTTCCAGAGTTGCGAAGACGCCGTTGTGCATATAAGGGGCTGTACGGCCCACTTCCCGCAGAGGGGCCGTGCGGAACGCCTGCCAGTCAGCATCATTCAGGGTGAGCGCGAAGTGGCCGGGGTCAACGGTGAGATCGCGATAGTCAGGCGTGCCAAGCTGACGGAAGAAACGACGGAAGGTGATATGCCTCAGCGGGTCGGCCCAGATGTCCGGATTCTCCGGCACAGGGGTCGCATAAGCGTAGAAGTTGTTGTCAGAGAAAGTGGGGCCAGTGTGGCAGGTCGAGCAGCCCGCCCGCCCCTCGAAAAGGGCCAGTCCGGCCTGCGCCTCCGGGGAGAGCGCATTCTCATCACCGGCCAGATAGAGATCGTAGGGGCTGGGCCCGGAGTTGAGCGACTGGACGTAGGCGGTGATGGCGTTAAGCGTCCTGCCAAAAGAGGGATTCGCGCCGTAAGCGTCCTGGAAAAGCTGGACGTACTCCGGAACCTGTTTGATGCGCTCGACCATCAGACGCCCGTCGGTGTTCATAAAGTGCGCCTCGGTCAGATGATCGCGCACCAGGGTGGGCATATCGCTCCCATCCATCCGGCCATCCCAGTACAGGTAGTCGAGGAAGGCGGTGTTCATCACCGTTGGCGCGTTGCGGAAGTAGAGCGTACCGGTATAGCCATCGCTCAGAGCCTGCCCGTTGGCCCAGGCCTGCTCCGGCTGGTGGCAGCTTGCACAGCTTACGTTGGCGTCGCCGGAAAGGCGTGGGTCGAAGAAGAGGTACTTGCCGAGCAAGACCTGCGCGTCGGAATAGGTCGTAGGAGGCTCGGCAAAGGGGATGATGCTGGCCTCCGGCGGGCGAACGATCTCTATGGGGACCAGTTCGTATGTCTCGGCGACGGCCACTTCCTCACCGGTGAGGCCAAGCAGATAGTCCACGATGAGGGTCAATTCGCCCTCGGTCAGCCTCTCACCGAGGTTCGGCGGCATCACGTTTGCCGGGCATTCGCCTGCCGGGCACTCCGGGGCGATGAATGCCGTCGGGTCAAGGATCGACTCCCGGATGTAATCCTCGGCGCTCAGGTCGGGCTTGCGTGTGGCTGCGTCGCTCCCGATGGAGGAGAGATCGGGGCCAACAAGCCCGGCAGCGTTGGGGATGCCGGGGATGGTATGGCATCCGGCGCATCCGCCTTTGCTGAACGCTGCGAGGGTATCCGGGTCAGGGGAGGTCGCCTGAGAGACAGGCGCTCCCCGGACAACATCTACAGGCTGGCTCCATGGACCGAATGCAAGGCCTGCGATCAGCAGGGCCAGAACGACACCGGGCAGGAGCCACTTCAACATGGCGCGCATAGAGCGTCCTCCGGAGAGTGAAGCAGAAAAAGTGTCTCTTATACTATTTTCCGGGAAGAACCGATTTGAGGGATCATCCCGGCGGATGAAAAAGATCATCCCCGGGGGTGATTCAGGCCAGCCCGTGCCTCACCGCCCACAGGGCAGCCTGTGTCCGGTCGGAGACGTGGAGTTTCTCGAAGATGTGGCGGACGTGAGTTTTAACGGTGTTGACACTCAGATTCAGCGAGTCGGCGATAGTCTGGTTATCCAGCCCCTCAGCGATCAGGCGGAGAACCCGTATCTCGGCTTCGGTGAGGAGATCAGGAGGTAGAACTCCGGCTTCGGGGACGGGGGGAGCCTCCGCCGCCGCCGAGGCGAGGGCGACGCGAAGCAATTCCTGATCGAGCAGATGTTCCCCTGTCGCAGCCGCTCGCACGGCGGGTGGGATGCGGTCGGGGTCAGCCTCTTTGGAGAGGAAACCCG
>DRKO01000306.1 GCA_011051745.1 Chloroflexota bacterium
GGGGGGGCGTTCGGGTCATCCTCCGCCTCGTCGGGGGTTGGCTCCCCCGGAAGCGGCAGATCGCCCCGCCGCCGCCCGACGCGCTCGAAGCGCTGCAGGCGCTGCATACGCGCCTCTCGCTTTTTTATACGGAGGATCTGCTCCAGTTCTTCGATGGTCAGGTCATCTACAGAGCGACGATCAGGCATCCCCGATCTACCTCACCAGATCCATCAGTTCACGTGTGCCGGGGGATCGGAGGGCTGGTAGGGCAATGTCCCCTCCGGCGCGGGCATGTTCCGCTCGTAGATGCGATCCTCGGCCCGCATGTACCCCCGGATCGCCACGCTGGCAACCCAGCGTAGAGGCTCCGGCGGCCAGGGGATTGTCCGGCGGTTGACGAAAAAGACTTCCGTTAGTTCGGTCTGCTCGCCGCGTAGCAACTGGGAGATCGTCAGGCCGTTGAGATGCGTCAGCGAGACACCATGCCCCATGCATCCCAGGCTCCAGACCACCCGCTCATCCCCCAGCGTGCCAATTGCCGGAGCCATATCAACCGGAACCGACACCGGCCCGCCCCAGCGATGCGTGATACGCACCCCTTTGAGCGAGGGGAAAATCTGCACGATGTGCCCGGCCAGATCGCGCCAGATGCGCTCGTGGCTGTCGCGGTCCATGTTCTTCCCGTAGGCGATCCCAATATCGCCCCCGCCCATCAGGAGCCGGTTGTCAGCCGTCAGGCGGTAATAATGTACCAGATTGCGGGCGTCCTCGATGCCCTGCCGGTTTTGCCAGCCGATCTCTGCGAAGTGGTCGGGGGTGAGCGGCTCGGTCAGAACGATGTACGTCCAGGCCGGGACCTGTTTGGGTTTGATGGCCGGTATCAGGTGAGACCAGGCGTTGGTTGCGAGCACAAGGCGTTCGGTTCGGATGCTCCCTTTCGGCGTGCTGACGGTGATCGCTGTCCCACGCCTGATCTCGCGGGCCGGAGTCCGCTCGTAAATCTCGACTCCGTGCTCCAGGCAGACTCGCTTCATCTCACGGGCGAGGCGGGCTGGATTGACCAGCGCACAACGCGGTTCCCACCAGGCTCCCAGATAAAGCGGCGAGCGCACTTCCTGCGCCAGTTCCTCTTTTGTGAGCCAGCTAATGCCCTCGATCCCCAGCCTGTGCGCGACTTCGATCTCCTCCTGAATGCGTTTCGCATACCCCGGAGTTGTCGCCGCCCGCAGGAAGCCGGGGCGCTCGTAATCGCACTTGAGATCGTGCTCCCTGACCAGCTCCCCCACGTAGTCTACCGCGCGCTCCATGTAATGGTGCGCCTGACGTGCCCCTTCCTCTCCGAAGAAGCTCCGGGTCAGGCCGAGCGTCAGGCCGAACAGAGTCATCGCAAAGCCCGCGTTCCGACCGCTGGCCCCGTATCCGATGACCCGATCCTCGATCAGGACGACGCGCAGGCCCGGCCCGGCCTTCTTGACATGATAGGCTGTCGAGAGGCCCGTAAACCCGCCGCCCACGACCGTGACATCGGCCTGAATGGATTCCTCCAGAGGCGGGCTTTCTTCGTAAGGCCCGGCGGTCTCCAGCCAGAAACTTTTAGTTGCGTAATCGGGAAGCGGTTCGGTCGTCACGAGAGGTTCCCCCTGGTAACCTTGAAAATAAATGCAGATGCCCCGCCTGAGTCATCTGCCATGCCGTGCCCGACGCTACCGACAGGCGTCAGCGTCTCTTCCAGGCGACGGCGAAGACTTCGCGGTCAAAGAACCAGTTAAACGGGACCCAGTTAAACGCCACGTGTCGCAGGGCGGCCAGAATCGGGCCTTCCTGCCGGTTCTGGGGTGGCGAATCAAGCCAGACACGGCTCCTGAAACCGGCCCGTGCCAGCGTTCTCTTCATGCTGAGCAGGTCTTGCTCGTTGACGTGAACATGCTCGTTGACGGTGACGCCGAACTGGCGGGGGTTTCTGGGATAGCGTTCTCCCTCTCCCATCGCCGTCCGCACCAGACGCACGAGCGGATAGGCGAAGCGATCGTACCAGCGATTCGGCGCGGTGTGAACGATCAGACGTCCACCTGGCCTGAGGACGCGCCGGACTTCCAGCAGGGCCTCCTGCAATTCCCAGGGATAGAGGTGTTCGACGATGTCGAACATCAGAACCCGGTCGAAAGTCTCATCGGGGAAGGGGAGACGCTTGGCATCTGCGCGTGCCACGCCCATCCTGCCCGGTGGGGCTTCCCCGCGTGAGTTCTGGATCAGGTCGCGCGTCATGCGGACGGCGGCGGGGGCGTAGTCTATGCCGTAGGCGTCGGCGCCGATCCGCGCACAGTGGCGGATGATCTCGCCGCGTCCGCAGCCGACATCCAGCACGCTCATACCCGGCTCTACCGCCGCGACGGAGAAGGCCGATGCCAGCCGTCGGGAAAGATGCGCTCCCTCGCTAGCCTGCCACTCCTCATATCCTTCGCAGGCGGTGAGAAAATACTCTTCTGTGTACAAATGAGGGGGCAGAGAGGGCCGTGCCCGGTCTTCTGCTTCTTTTGCCAACGCTCTTCTCCACCTCTTGCCATCTGGAACGCGCCCGGAATGCCTGTGCCATCCTCCCGCGTTCCTGCGCCCCCGCTTCCCACAGGGGCCGGGGGACTGTCTGCCCTTCTACTCGTGGGCCGCGAGGACGTTTCTGAGCGCCGCTCTGGCCTCCGCTGCCTCGGCCCGGAGCTGCGTCAGGGTGATGGACATTTGCCAGCCGATTGTCAGCGTCACCGCGCCTGTGATGTGAACGGAGTAGAGCAGAAGGCTGATGCGCTCGTCCGCTTCGTCAATCACTTCCTCTTCAAAGCAAATGAACTCCCGCGCAGGGCGGCTGGCCCCTTCCCGCCAGATGCGGGCTGCCAGCCGGGCGATGCGAGCCGCCAGCGCCTCATCAGCCCGCCCGGCAGAGCCGATCACCTCGCTGTCCTGAGAGAGCACAACCGGTAGAGAATCCAGCCCCTGGCTCAGGTTGGAGAGGATTCGCTGTATATGCTCAAGCTGCTGCTCAGATATAGGGATGCGTTCCTGGAACGCCAGCGGCATCCCGGATGGCTGATCCTGGGTCATGCTTTCAATTCCCTGCGCGAAACGACACGCTGTGATTTTACAGTACCTTCTGGCTCGTCACAAGCACCTGCCCTATCATCATCGCAGGCTGCGAGACGCTCCAAGGTCTGCGGCTATCCCTGCCGATTGCCCCCTCTTCTGAGTTCCTATACACTCGTGGCAGTGCATTGGCGGATCATTCAGCAGGGAAAGGGCAATGCCAGAGTCCAGCTATTTGTATGGTGATGAGCCTGAGCCGGGGGAGATCGAGGCCTACTGCGTCAGGTGCAGGCAGACCGTCGTCATGTTGAATCCCGTGCCCGTCTGGACGCGGCGGGGCACGCCGGGCACACGGGGCGAGTGTGATATCTGCGGGACGACCGTTTTTCGGATGGGGCGCACCGAGGCCCACAATCACATCGCAAAGCCGGGGTCTATCAGAGCGCACCTGATGGGACCGGCGGGGGAAGGGGCGCAGAAGAGGCGCCTGACCGCCTACATCAATTACAGCCCGGCAGACATTTACTTTGCCTCGCGTCTTGCCGAGGATTTAAGCACCATGGGCGTACCGGTCTGGTTCGACCCC
>DRKO01000307.1 GCA_011051745.1 Chloroflexota bacterium
CCTGGATTACGTCTGTCATGGTGTGCGCCCCGTCCGTCTGCTCATCTGCGTTCGAGGTATCCCTATTGTAGCGATTCCTTCCCGCAGACGGTAGGCGCACAGGCGCAGGGGCAACGCCTGTGCCGCTCCGGGGGCGGGTTGCTCCAGTAGAACATTTATGCTAGTCTCGCCTGTGTATCCGTATCCACCCCGTAAAGGATAACCCGATGAACGACGGACGGAAACCACCGATAGACTGGCTGCTCGAGACCGGCGATGCCTGGGTGCAGTACCGGACCCGGATCGATCTTCTGGGGCAGCCGGAGACCGACCCGGACGTGCGGGCGGCCCGCGCGGCGATGCTGGCCGATCCACGTGTGAAAAGCCTCATCGCCTCCTTGCAGGACTGGCCCGGCCCGCCCCTGACCAACCACCGGAAAGCCGGGCATCCCCTCCACCGGCTGGCCTTTCTGGCCGGGATCGGCCTGCGGGCCGACGACCCCGGCATGGCGACCATCATCGAGCGGGTGCTCGAGCGGCAATCCGGCGAGGGGGCCTTTCAGGTGGCGATCCAGATCGGCAAATCATATGGCGGCAGTGGAGAGGCGACGCTCACCTGGATGCTGTGCGACGCGCCGACGGTGCTCTATGCCCTCTGCCTTTTCGGCCTGCGGGACGATCCGCGCGTGGGCCGCGCCGTCGAGCATCTGAGGGGCCTCGTTCGAGAGAACGGCTGGCCGTGCGCCGTTGACCCGGCGCTCGCGTTTCGCGGGCCGGGCCGCAAGGCCGACCCCTGCCCTTACGCCAGTCTGGTCAGCCTGAAGGCCCTCGCCGCCTGCGGGGCGGAGCGTCTCGCCGGGGACGGGACGGTGGGGCGGGGGATCGAGGCTCTGCTGTGGCACTGGGACATCCAGAAGGAGCGCAAGGTCTACATGTTCGGGATCGGAACCGACTTCCGCAAGCCGAAATTCCCGCTCGTCTGGTATGACATCCTGCACGTGACCGACGTTCTAAGCCGCTTCCCGTCCGCCCGCAGCGACCCGCGCTTTCGGGCGATGCTGGGGGAGTTGCTGGAGCAGGCGGACGAGGCCGGGCGATTCACCCCCGCCTCGATGTACCGTGACTGGAAGGAATGGGAGTTTGCCGATAAGAAGCATCCTTCCCCGGCGATCACGCTGGTGGCGTGGCGAACCGCTCTCCGCAGCCTCGCGGCCTGAGGGGGCAGCCAGCGGCGGCGGGAGATGATCAGCCGCCCCGACCCGGCACGCACGCCTCAGGCAACGTGCACCAGCCGGATGCCCCGTGCCGCGCCATAGTCGCGCTCGATCAGGCCGACCCTCTCCAGTTGTTTGAGGTGATGGCGGACGGAGGTCACGCTCTGCCAGCCGACGCCGGTCTGCATCTCGCGCAGCGTCGGCGCGTAACCGTGACGGGCGATGTAGCGGCGGATAAACTCGTAGAGGGCCTGGGCGGGGCGGGTGACCTCGCGCAGAAGATCGCGCTCGACCTGCCGGACAAAAAAGGCGTCCTCACAGCGGGGCGGGGTTCCGCGCTGCCGACGATCCGGATCGGTGTAGTAGGCAAAGAGACGTGTCCCGCAGGCCTCGCACCGGATCAGGACACGCTCGGTGTTGCGCAGTGCGACGACTGCCTCGGCCCCGCAGTATCCGCAGATGACCGGTAGCCGTCGCCTGCCCGGCTTCTTTCGCTTTTCGTCCATAAAAGGCCACTCACCCCCTGTGGGCTGGCTGGTATCTGTTCCACGCGCGTCGGGATAGAAGCCCCGCCGTGCCCCAGTTGCACGGGGAGCGGGCTACCTTTACAATAACGGCAACTCTGTCAGTCGGGGAACGGGATAAGAAATCCTGTGGCATCCGCCCGCGCTTCCCCGCAGGTCTTTTCCCGGAGAGATACCCTTCCTCTAGCGTCAAACCGGTGTAAGGGTTTGCTCTGCCGGTGTGCCAAGCCGGGCACGCCGCCCGGACGTTCAGGGAGCCGACTCCATGCCCGATCCTGTGCAAAACGAAGAACGCATTCAGGCGCTGGCCGATATCCTGAGCCTGGTGGCGCTCCTCGGGCGAATGGACAAGGCCGCCGTCCAGCGCGTTCTCCTGTCGCTTGGATCAACGCTGGCCGGAATAGAAGAGCGGGAGCAGGCCATTGACCGCCCGCTGGCCCGTTCGCTCCTCGCCGAGGTGGCGAAAGAGCACGGCGAGCGGGCGGCGCTCGACATGGCGAACGACATCACCTTTGTGGCGAAAGCCTGGCGTCCGGTGCTGGAGGAGATCAAGCCCTACGACCCTTATCGCCTGCTGCCCTTCGCCGAGATCATCTTCTCGCTGGTGAACTATACGGGCGTCGCGTTGCAGGACTATGACCTCTTCGAGCAGTTCGGCGGCCCCGATGTTGTGCTCGCCATGCCCCAGTTGACGGCTGCGCTGCGCACCTACCCGGTTCCCCGCCCCGGCCTGACGTGGGAGCTGGTCGGCTTCACCGATCCGCCCGATCAGGCGTTGATCGCCAGCGACGCGGAGGCGATCTATCTCTTCAAGGCGGCCTCCTCCGGAATCACGCTCCGCTTCTCCGAACTGGAGCGCGGCTCGGAAGAGGACGCCCGCCGGGAGCATGATGTCCGTGTTGACCGGCCCCTCTTTGCCGCCTTCGTGGCGGGCCTGCTGGGGGACATGCTCTACTGGGCAGCGCGGTTGCGGGCGCATACCCTCCCCGGACACGACCTCTGGCAGCGCATCCGCGATCTGCTGCTCCCCCCCGGAAAAGGTTCGCCCCCCGCCGGGGGATGATCCCCCACCGCCTTCCTCCACGCGCGGGCCACCCCACCGGCGGGAGGAAATTCCGGCCAGTTCAGCGTACCACAGGGCGCGAGGCGAGGTCAATAAAAGGACGGTGGGAGTTGTGTTCGAAGCTGGTTAGAACAAATGTTCTAACCCCCGGAGCATCTAGGAGCGCCGTTGCCCGTCAGAGCGTTCTACCCCTCCGGCCCCTGCCACAGATGCCAGCCCGTCCCCTCCGGCTCCAGCACGATCACGCCGTCCGGCCCCTGTAGATAGCAGGTCGCGTAGCGGGGGGCGGAGTTACACTGATAGGCGGTCGTGATGGGGAACTCCGGCTCTACCGCCCAGCCCAGTCGCTCCCGACGGTGGTAGTAGACGCCTTCCGGCTCACGCCACGCCACGCCGAAGCCGCGCACCGGCTGATACAGGCCCTCCGGGGGGACGATGGAAGGATCGTCTTCCGGCATCCCCGGCGACCATGCGTCGGGGACGGCCTCGTAGGCCCGATAGATGAAGCCCCCGTACCGGCCCCCATCGTCATAGAAGACGAATATCTGCCCGGTCTGCTCCACCCAGATCATCAGCCCGCGCTCGAAGTGCTCCGCCGCCCCGTTCGAGATGAGAGGGGCCGCCGCCGGGCACTCGTCAGGCGGATTGTCGAAGAACCAGGTGACGGGGCAGCGCAGTATGGCGGTGGCGCTGGCCGTCTCCTGCAGTTCCCCGGCCCGTGCACTCAGC
>DRKO01000308.1 GCA_011051745.1 Chloroflexota bacterium
GGCGGGTGGTCTTTTCGCTGGGCGTCGTCTACGAGACGCCCTACGAGAAGCTGGCCGCGATCCCCGACATGCTACGCGAGATCGTCGAGGCGCAGGAGATGGTGCGCTTCGACCGCGCCCACTTCAAGACCTACGGGGACTTCGCCCTGCTGTACGAGGTCGTCTACTACATGCTGGTTCCCGACTACGGCGTCTATATGGACACCCAGCAGGCGATCAACCTGGAGATTTTCCGACGTTTTCAGGAGGAAGGGATCGAGTTCGCCTACCCAACCCAGACGATCTATCTGGGCGGCGGGCAGCAGGGTAAGGAATAGCGGAACACACCACCGGCCCGATGGCGTGCTATTCCGTCTTCCTCCTGCGCAGGGCCGCCAGCCCCAGCACCGTCAGGCCGCCGGAGCACAGCAGAGCGCTACATACAGGGGAGTAGTCCACAAGCACCTGCCGGAGAAACACGCCGCGCGGCGCAGGCCCGGCAGGGCCAACGGAGAAAAAAAGCCCGTTGATCACCAGACTGAGGAGGAAGGGCAGAACCCCCAGCCCGATCAGGATGAGGCCGACCACAAACGGGTTGGCACGCTTGAACGGCATGGCATCCCTCCTGTTCTTCACGTATTCAATCAGCCGGGCCTGTTTGCGGCTGGCGGCCTGCGCCGAGCGTCACGCTGTAGAGGCGACGCAGGCGGCTGATCAGATTCTGCCGCCCGAGGGCCAGCAGGGCCGCGCCGTATACGCCTGAGAAGATCGCTCCTTTATAAAAGAGCGTCCCCCAGAGCTCCGGCGGCGCATAGACCTTCATCGCCAGCAGAGCCACCCCCGTCCCCAGCGCCAGCGCCAGAAGAGGGGGAACGAAGATCGCGCGGTAATTCACGTCCACGTAGGGGCGTAGCAGGCTCCGGTAAAAGATATAGAAGCCGACCACGACCGTCAGCCCCGCGCTGAGCGCCGCGCCATTGGCCCCCCATAACAGCGTTAACGCCGTGCAGGAGACGAGCATCACAACCGACTCAACGATCCCGAAGCGCATATCCACATCAAAGCGGCCCAGCGTCGGGGCCAGCGCGCCGATGCTGTCGTTCAGGGGGCGAACCATCGAGTAGAGCAGCAGGATGCGGAGCATCGGCACGGCGGGCAGCCACTTCTCCCCGTAAACCAGGGCCACAAACTCCGGCGCGATCAGCGCCAGCCCGACCGACGCGGGCAGCGCGATCAGGGCCACCGCGTCAAGGATGAAGCTGACCGTCTCGGAGAGCGCCTCGCGGTTCTCTTTGACCTTCGCGTAGGTGGCAGCCGTGACGCCCAGCACCCCGCCGATGATGGACATCGGAACCAGCGAGAGATCATAAGCCCGCCGGTAGTAGCCCAGGCTCTCCGTCCCGACGATCGTTCCAACGGCGATATCGTCGTACTGGAAGGCCAGAAACGTCCCCACCCCGCCCCAGAACATGAAACGCCCCTGCCGGAGCATACCCCGCGCCTCCTCCAGTGAGAACATCAGGCGCGGCCTGCGCGGGGCAAACGCCCACACCCCGACGAAATAAGAGAGCGTCTTGGCCGCGTACCCGGCGAACAACGCCCAGAACGTCACGAGGCCACCCAGCGCCAGCGCGACGCTGGTCATCTGGCCCACGAACGTTGAGAGAACCGTAATCAGCGAGAGCAGGCCGTAGCGCAGATCACGGGCCAGCATCGTCTCCGGCGTGGAGGCGAGGCCCTCGTTTTCAAACACCGAGAGGGCGGCGATCAGGGTCGCGACCAGCACCACATCGGAGGAGTAGATCAGACGCAGCAGGGGGCGGGCAGCCAGCAGGAGGAGGAAAACCAGCAGGCTGAAGGCGGTGCTCATCCAGAACTGGGTGGAGACCTTCAGGTCGTCGGGATCGGTCTCCGCCAGGATGATGCGGTTGAATCCCCACAGCTTGACGCGGGCGAAGATCAGCATCAGCGAGAGCGCCAGCCCGAAAATCCCGAACTGATCCGGCTCGATGCGGCGTGCCAGCACCACACCGGTCACAAAGCCGATCACCTGCATGGCGTACCCCGCCAGCGTCAGGTAAAAGGCGCTCCGAACGGCCCGCCCGGCAACGCTCAACATACCCCTCCGATCATGTCTGCTCCGGAGTCAGGGGAGGGTGTCAGTTCACCGGGGATTCCACTGGCGACTCTGGGGAAAAAGAGAGAGCCTGCCCGTGCAGATTTACGACTGGAGAGGGCTACATCGCCGGAACACGCACCCTCCACATTCAAGCCCCCTGCCCTGCCATCAGGTCTTTGATGTGCTGGACTATCTCCGAGGGGGTAACGGGCTTGGTCAGATAGAGGTCTACGCCCAGCTCTTCGGCGTAGCGGCGCATGACGGATTGCTCGTGGGCGGTGAGCACAATCAGGGGAACATGCCCGATCTCATCTTCCAGACGGCGGATACGCTCGATCACCTGATAGCCATCAATACCGGGCATCGCAATATCTATAATCGCCAGGTCAGGCTTCTGATCACGAAAGAGACGGAGGCCGATGTCCCCATCCGGGGCGGAGAGTACTTCGAAACCGGCCCTTCCGAGGGCTATTTCAAACATCTTGAGGATGGTCTGGTCGTCATCAATCACCAGGATACGACCCTCTGCCATGTTTTATCCTCCCGGAACAAAATATGTTCGTATCGCCTCTCACGCCTGTTGCTTCCCCCGGCGGCGAGGCCACTCCTGATATGGATAAGTCGTGCTGGCTACCTTCTTACCCTGTCTCCTGCGGCTGGACGGGGCCTTCCTTCGCAAGCCAGCGGGCCAGGAAAAGATACCACGCTCCCAGAAACAGCATATACACATCGCCGACCCACAGGGCGACGCGGGCCACCGGCCTGAGAGGGAAATCCATAAAAACAAGTGCGATCGTCAGCAGGACGACCGGCCCCTCGGCCATCAGAGCGGCGAAGACCAGACCCGCCGGACCGAGACGCTGCCGGGCAATGCACCATGTCTGCCAGGCGGCAAAGGCCAGAAAGCCAACGCCTATCAGGCGGTAGATCCCCATCGTCAGGAGGGGAGCCTGCCCCATCAGGCGATCCACGGGCGACGGGAAAAAGGTCAGCAGGCCGCCCAGAAACCAGTTGAGCAACATGTCCCCGAAGAACAAACGGTGAAGTGTAAAACGCCACGCCGATTTAAGAGTCATAGCCCGCTGGCTCCTCCGCCCCCAGTAACCCCTGAATCTGA
>DRKO01000309.1 GCA_011051745.1 Chloroflexota bacterium
CTGGCCGGGGCGGATGGAGCGGACCAGTGTGGTTTCCAGCTCGTCGCCGCCGTCGTAGGGTGCTCCGCCCACGCCACTGCCCGGTAGAACGAAGCCGCCGGGCAGGGTGAAGCGGGATGGCCCGCCGCTGCTGAGCATCAGGAAGCCGATCCCGATCGCGCACAGAGCGATCAATAGAATAATGATTCCGCCCACGATCAACAGCATGGAGCTGCTCTGCCGGGGTCGCTCCTGCTCCGATCCGGTCTGCTCGTCGCCTTCCCTGACGAGGGGACGACGCCACGCTTCGATGTCTTCCTCTTCCGGCGGCGCGGCGGCGCGGGGCGCGGTCCGGCCAGCGGGTGACTCTCGCCAGCCCTCCCGCCCTGAGGGGGCCGGTTCGGGCCGCCGCACGGATGCCCGCGATGACGGCGGGAAGGCCGATGCGGAAGGGAACGGCTCGGTTGGCGGCAACCCTGCCCCGGAGACGGGCTCCCGCCAGCTATCCGGTTGCGAGGGCGGCGACGCAGGGGGCGGGGACGTGCGGGCGGGTGGCGGGGAGGGTGTGGCAGGCGGCGGGGGCGGAGGGGCGCGACCCTCCAGTTGAGCGAGTGCCCGCGTCGCCCACGGATCGCCCGGCTTGAGCCTTAACACCTGTTTGAGGCAGATGATCGCCTCTTTCCGGCTCTCGGCCACCTGCACCATTGCGGCCCAGGCGGCGGCGTTGTTGCGATCACGGATCAGAATGTCCTTGAGGAGTTCGCGGGCCTCGGCCCGCTGGCCTGATCTGATCAGGGCCACTGCACGTTGAACATCGTCACTTGCCACAACGCACATCCTTTACTCATGTTACGCTTCGGGGACCACGCGCGGGGCGCTATGAGGGCTCCTCTCGCGCCCGCCGGTCACCCCGACCTACGCCCAATCATAGCACGGGTTGACGGAATCGCGATAGTGCGGGAGAGGGACATTCCCCGGCAGGCCGCCGTATCTGATCCTCCGCCAACGAGTTTTTGCTAAATGGAAAAGAGAAGGGTATACTATAAACGGTAGAATGCAGGACGTAAGACTTTGGTGAAGAAGCTCGGCCCGGCATTACGCCGGGCTTTCTTTCTTATCACTGAAAAGACTTCCTGCTCTACACGAAATTTTTGTAGGGTAAGGAGAAAAAGTACCCATGTCAGAACGTGTCACCGGTGTCGTGAAGTGGTTCAATGGAACGAAGGGCTACGGCTTCATCGCTCCCGACGACGGCTCGAAGGATGTCTTTGTACACTATTCGGCCATCGCAAGCGAGAGCAGCTACCGTAACCTGGACGAGGGCGACCGCGTCGAGTTCACCATTGAAGACAGCCCCAAGGGCCCGCAGGCAGTTAACGTCGTTAAGCTCTAACGACCCCTAACTGGCTAATGAAAAAGAGCCTCTGCCAACGCAGAGGCTCTTTCCGTTTCAGTCGCTCAGTTGCCCCGCAGCCAGGGCGGCCCCATGCCGCCGCCCCGCATCCCGCCTCCCGTTGAAGGTTCGGCGGCAGGCGGCGCGGTCGCTTCCAGACTGCGCAGGTAGGCCACCAGCGAGTTGATCTCCTCGTCGCTCAGGCGGCCTCCCCAGGCGGGCATGGCCGTGCCGGGCACGCCCTGTGCGATGATCTGGTAGATGGCCGCATCGGGCGTTTCGCCCAGAAACCCCTGATTGTTCAGCGAGGGGGCCATGCGGGTGCCGTAGGCCTCCACCCCGTGACAGGTGGCGCAGGCCACGCTGAAAAGCTGCTCTCCGGCGGCGATCATCTCCGGCGTGCTGGGCATGACGACCGGCTCCGGCGTGGGCAGCGCGATGCCCGCTGTCTGAAGCTCGTCCCAGCGCAGGATCAGGTCAACCAGATCGGACACCTCCGCCGGGGAGAGCGTCTCCGCCCAGCCCGCCATGAGCGTGCCCGGTACGCCTTCCTCGATGGTGCGCCTGATCTCGTCCGCGCCCCGCGCCTGTAGATCGGGGTTATCGAGTGGCGGGGCGAGCGGTGTCCCGCTCCCGTCCACGCCATGACAGGCCGAGCAGTTCTGCGCGTAGAGCGTCAGCCCGCGCGAGAGCGACTCGCCGCCGGGCAACGCCTCGATCTGGACGAGCAGGTCATCCGGGACCTCAACCTCAACCGCGACCGGCGGGGCCAGCCCCCGTTCGGTCACACGGGCGCTCACCTGTTCCCAGTCGCCGTACTGCAACAACACGATCAGTTGATCGATCTGAGCGCCGGTCAGGATGCCGCCCTCCTCCGCGCTCCAGGCGGCCATCGGCGTGTTATACCGCCCGAAGGCGATCACACGGTACAGACTCTCGTAGTCCATCCCGCGCACGCCGTCGCTGTTGAGCGCAGGCATCCCGCCGATCCCCTCGCCTGCCGCCCCGTGACAGACGGCGCAGTTTTCGGCGTAGAGGTCGGTCGCCTGTGCGATGGCCTCCGCACGCAGGCGTTCCTGCGCGGCCTGCTGACGACCCGGCTCCAGAAGGGTGTACAGGCCGAGCGTCAGCGCGATTGCCAGCGTGGCGAGAAATCCGATCCAGGCCATTGTACGGGTCATTGCGTCATCCTCCTGAAGCATACGTCACATCGGACGGGCTGGCATGGTCGCGCTGGAGGGGCTTACCCGTGTCCACCAGCACCATCCCATCCTCAATGCCGACCGGAAACAGATCGAGCGGGCGCGGCGCGGGCGGGTTGAGCACCTCGCCATCCAGCGCAAACGCCGACCCGTGACAGGGGCAGACGAACTGCCCGCTGGCCGGATCGTAGGGGACGGCGCAGCCCAGATGCGTACAGCGACGGTAGATCGCCAGAAAGCCGCCATCCTCCAGCCGCACCAGATAAAAGCGTCCCGTCTCAAAAGGCGTCACACTGCCGGGTGGGAAATCCTCCACCGCTCCGGCGGTGAAGACCCCGCCGAACTCGCCTTCAACGGTGCGCGGCGCAAGGAAGCGCAGCCCGACGAGGGTCCCTTCGCCCAGCGCCAGCAGACCGGCGACGCCCCATGCGATCTTGAGGAAATCCCGTCGCGTTGCGTCCTGCTCCTCAGGCCTGTTTTCCTGTGTACTCTGCAATCGTTGCTCGCTCATGATAGCACCCCCCGGGGAAGCACCAGCGCCATGCCCGGCCCCCGGAAGAAAATCCCGATCGCCGTCAGCGTGATAAATCCGGCAAATAACAGCACAAACAGCGCCTGCCGCACCTCGCAGGCCCTCGCCCCCAGCAGCTTGAGAAACTCGCCGTACCCGATGATCGCCAGCAGCAGCGCGGCAAACGGAACCCAGCCGTTGCTGATGATCGTCGGCAGGAAGGGCAGCAACGCGGGCAGGTCGAGGACGAACTCATCCAGCAACACCAGCCCGACCGCCGCCGCCACGCCGATCAGCGTGCTGAACGCGGCCAGCCAGCGCCCCCGCTTTGAGCGGAACCAGACCCCCGCCACGTCCATATCGCTCTCCAGATAGGGGAGGACGGCCAGCGCCGTCAGCCCCAGGCCGGGGATCACAATCGCGGCGAAGAAGGGGTGGAAGTGCAGCAGCAACTCCTGCAGCCCCAGAAAGTACCAGGCCGCCTTGGCCGGATTGGGGCTGTGGGAGGGGTTAGCCGCCTCCTCGAGCGGCGCATTCACCAGCGCCGACCAGCCGATCAGCAGGGCCAGCATCACCAGCGCAAAGACCACCTCACGGCTGATCAGGTGCGGGATCGTCGTCACCTTCTCGACCCGCTCCGGGGGCGGCTCGTCCGCCCGTCGGGGGACGGTGAGCGTGTCTTTCCGCACCCGCCACAGGTGAAACGACGCGATTCCGGCCATCAGCAGGGGGATCACGGCGATGTGCAGCGCGTAGAAGTTGGTGAGCGTCGCCGCGCCGACCTCCGGCCCGCCGAGCAGCAGGCGGCTGATCACCTCCCCGGCGAGCGGGATGTAGCTCAGAAGGCTTGTCCCGACCGTGATCGCCCAGTAGGCCAGTTGATCCCAGGGCAGCAGATAGCCCGTGAAGTTGGCCGCCACGACGAGCAACAGCAACGCGATCCCCAGCAGCCAGTTAAACTCGCGCGGGGTGCGGAAGCCGCCCGTGAAGAACACCCGCAGCATATGCAGCACCACCACGACCAGCAGCAGGTTCGCGCTCCAGTGGTGCAGGTTGCGGATCAACTGCCCGTACCAGACCCGCGTTTGCAGGGTCAGCATACTGTTGTAGGCCGCCTCCGGTGAGGGTGTGTAGGCGAAGAGCAACAGCACACCCGTTACCCCCAGAACGCCCCCCAGCAGCAGCGACAGCCCGCCCAGCCCGAAGGTGTAGGTAAAGCGCAGGGTGGGTTTAGCCACCTTGCTGGGGTGCAGGTGCAGTACCAGACTGTTCATCACCAGCCGCATCCGCCCCCGGTCGTCGCGGGGCGGGAGGGGGTCGCGCTGCATCGAGCGCCACATCCGGCGCAGCAACGGCTCGCGAGTCTGCGTGATCTCCTGCCTCATGGGGTCTCCTCCTGAGTGCGTGGGGTGGGGAGGCGGATGGGCATCAGTGCCCACCCTGCCCCTGAGCGCCGGGACCGGCCCACAGCGGGCGGCCATTCGGATCGCGCAGCATGACGCTCAGTCCGGTTGAGAGCTGGGTGATCTCGGCAGCGACAAACTGGCCGTTCTCGCCGTAGAAGCCCAGCACCGAGACCTCATCGCCGATCTGGAAGGTCACCCCCTGCGAGGCCATGAAGCGCGGCTGCCCGGCCTGAACGGTCAGCGTCTCCCCTCCGGTCGTCTGGAGGGTGATCATGTTCCGCGTCATGGCCGTGATCGTCCCCTCGACCGTGATCCACTCGTCCACCTGTGCCTGTGGCTGGGGGGTATGACTGCCGTCGGCCAGCCCGTTCGCATCGGGGTTGCCCGCGCCGTCATAACCGCCCGCGCCGCCGCTCCAGAGCGGCATCCCGTCCGCGCTGCGCACGGTGAGCACCTGCCCGTTCTCCAGCGTGACGCTGGCGGCGTGGTACTGATCAC
>DRKO01000310.1 GCA_011051745.1 Chloroflexota bacterium
AGTAGAGGGTGAGCCGCAGCGATCCCTCGCTGGTCAGGGGGGCGGGGATTGGTTCGATCTGATACCCTAGCAGGCGGATCGAGTCCCCGAACTGCACTTCCAGCGGATTCTCGATCGGCGGGCGCTCGGTAAGCCGTTCAAAGCCGGGTATCTCAACGCTGCCCAGCAAGCGCCGCTGCTCCCCGATCTCCAGCCACAGCTCCGCGGGGCCCGGCGCGGCCTCTCCGCTGACCGGGATCACGCGCCGGTCGAGCCAGCTCTGACCGGGCGGCGTATCTGCCGGGGTGCGCCCCTGAAGAGGGAGCCCGCTCTCCTCGCCCAGCACGGTATCGCCCTGCACCAGCCGCAATCTGACGGTTTCCTCCTCCAGTTGCTCTGGCGAAACGATCCAGGCAAGTGTCAGCCCCACCACTCCGCCGGGCTGGGCGGTGGGCCAGTCAACCGCATAGGCCGCCAGCACCTCTGAGTCATCAACCGGCGTGAGATGAAAGGCCACCTGGTCGCCGTACAGCCATCGCTCCGGCGGGTGACCGAGCGTGATCCGCCCCGGCGTGACTTCCTGCCCGGCAGGTGCACCGCTGGCGTCCTGTGCGTCCAGCGCCCGCCCGGTCTCTGCGTCAACCAGACGGAGCCTTAGTTCGGCTTCGAGGGGTGGCGTCCCGGGGTAGAGCGGTAGCACCAAGTACTGGGTGGCCTGCTGACCAGATTGCCATTCATCGGTTGGAACGCCGCCGTCGGAGAGCAGCAACGAGGTAGCTGTGCTCAACGTCCAGTCTGTCACCGGGTCGGTGAGCGTCAGCAAGGCAGCGTAGCGCGGGCCGGGGACGAAATCCGGGCCGGTCTGCCAGCGCAGCGCGACCGTCACCGCTCCTCCGCCTGAGTGGAGGGATTGGCCGGTTAGCTCTACCGCGCCCCAGTTAAAAGTAACTGGCTCAAATGTCGCAACCTCCGGTTGAGCATCTGCATCAAGCTGATAGGTGTAGAGGGCGTAGCTTTCGATCTCCTCTTTCCCTTCCAGAGAACCGAAACGCTCCAGATAGAAGGGCACGATCTGGCGTGTGTCGCTGCGCTCGGCATGGAAGCGCACCACCCCGATTCGGTCTTTACCTCTCAGAAAGTCCACCAGATCGGCGGGGGTGTGTACTCCCTCGTCAAGACCAGCACGGAACAATTCCGCCTGCCCGACCCCGTAGTAGTCGAGCGTGTGGTCATTCGGATCAAGCGAGATGATCCCGTCCTCCGGGCCGAAGTTCTCCCGGAGCATCTCGGCGAGTGTTCGGGCCGGGTCGTGCCGGTAGCCGAAGTAACGGCCTGTGTACAGATTACCGAGGTTGAACGCCGAGGTGAGTAACAGCGTCGCGCCCAGCGCCGCACTCAAGGGGCGTCCCCATGAGCCATACTGCCAGCTTTCCACCATCAGGGCGGCCAGCACAGCGAACAGGGGAGCGGTCAGGTACAGCAGATAGCGCGGGTGAATGATGGGCGTGAACCACCAGTACAGCAGCGTGAGGGCCGAGGTCCCAAGGGTGAGCCACATGAAGTCCGCTATGCGGCGGGCGTGGCGGCGGCGTAGCCCGATCCATAGCCCCAGCCAGACGAGCACCAGCACGCCCGCCGAGAGCCAGCGCACGGGGAGCGGGTCGGTTGCTTCTTCCCACGGAATGCCCATGAAAAGCGACCACAGCGCGTTGATCGTGTGGAAAGGGTTCAGGCGGACGAAGCTGCTCGACGTTGCGTGGGTGCGCTGCACATAAACAGGCGCGATGGGCAGGACGGCGAGCAGGGTGGCCGCCTGACTGAGCAGCCAGTTTCGCAGCCACAGTCCGGCTCCAGAGCGATCCCTGAGTCTGCGCAGCCACAGCCAGCCCATCCACAGGTTGACGGCTACCACGCCAAACACCATGAACCCGTGCGTGTAGAGGGCAAGTGCCTCGCCTGCCGCCAGCTTGATCCAGGGAGTCGCCCTCTTCAGGACAGGGCGATCCCCCCCCTCTTCTGAAAGCTCGACTATGGCGTCAAGCATGATCAGCATCAGGAGGGGGGTCAGTGCATACTGTCGAACTTCCTGAGAGTAGAAGACCCAGATCGGGGCGGCCGCCCCGATCAGCAGCGCCAGCCGTCCGGCGTGATGTCCGAAGGCGCGGGCCGTCAGGCGGCCCAGATAGGCCACGCTGAACAGGCTGGCGAGCAGGCTGAGGGTGCGCATGGCGAAGGCACTGCTTCCGGTGAAGAGCATCCAGATGTGCAGGAGAACGGTATATAGCGGGTCTCCTGCCGCGCCGTGCCAGGCTTCGACGCCTGTGCCGATGCCTTCTGAAAGGGGAAGGGAGGCGTACCACCAGCTATGCGCCTCGTCCCACCAGATGTCTTTTACATCCAGATGGTACAGACGCAGAATATAGCCAGCCAGCAGGCCGACTACGGCGAAAAGGAGCAGGTTACCCGCCTGCTCTGCTCTCCGGGGGACGGGAGGTGCGCTGAGGACTTCTTTTCTGCGGCCTTGATCGGGTGTGTGCATCACCCCCGGCGCTCACGCCAGCCTGTCAATTGCGGCGCTCAGTGCCCGGCGGGCCAGCACCGGCGCGACTCCGATGCGATATTCCGCGCTCCCCCGGTAGTCAGCATAGGCGGTATCCGGGGTGTGGGCCGCTGTGATCTCCTGATCGAGTCCCTCAAGGGCGCTTTCCGGCTGATCGCGCGGCCCGCTCTGCTCGACGACCAGCAGATCGTGTAGCAGGCCCCCGATCGCTGTGCGGGTCTTGATCTGGCTGTCATTGGACGGATACGCGACCGCCGCTGCGCAGACGATCGGGATATCGGCGGGGGTGCGCCCTACCTGCTCATAGCCGCTGCCGATTCCGGCGGACAATTCCAGCGCGATCTGGGTAATGATCCGCCCCGGCAGGCCCTCCTCGCGTATCCGAGTTGAAAGTTCTGCCCAGGGGTGCGTTTCATATCCTGTGCCATCGTAGACGGTTACCTGTGCGCCCAGCGCAGCCAGCGCGACGCTGAGGGGGCTGTGAACGTCTCCGCTAGCCAGCAGGCCGCCCAGTGTGGCCGCATTCCGAATGTTCCAGCCCGCCACCTGATAGGCCGCCCTTGAGAGCAGACCGCCTGCCACGTCCCCCAGTTCCTCAACCAGCGTCTGGATGCGGACCGTGGCCCCCAGATGGAGGGCGTTCCCCTCACGCTCGATAGTCCCCAGGCCGAGGCCGTCCAGATCAACCACAGCCTCGACATCTGGCCGTCCCTGCCCCACGAGGGTCACCCCGCCTCCCAGGACAGCCGTACGGACATCCTCTCGCTGTAGTAACCGGATCGCCTCGTCCAGATCCGTCGGGCGATGGTACTCGCGCACGTTATACAGCATCTTGATCTCTCCTCGGTGATGAGACGTTCGGGAGACGCCGGGCGGGTGTTATTCCGGTTATTCTATCGGGTCGTCCGGGTAAACGCGCCAGCCCAGCGTTTCAAGGTCTTCATCAGGAATCAGTTCGCGTGGTATTTCGATGAGCGTTAGCTCGGCCTCGGCTGCCAGCGTGCCATCTGGCAGGCGTATCTCGCTGTGAGCCTGCGCCGTGCGCCCCCGGTCCCGGATCAGGTGGCCGATCAGCGTTAATTCCGTCTCGGTCGGGACCGGCTTGCGGTAGCGGATTGTCATCCGGCCCGTCATCATGAACCGGTCCGGGTTGCTGATCATCGTCACCCGTCCGGCGGTTTCATCCAGCATGGCGGCAACTACTCCGCCATGCACCACGCCGGGGTATCCCTGATAGCGAGCGTCAATCGTGCAGCAGGCCCGCACTTCATCAGCGCCGTTATCGCTGAAGCGTAGTTTCAAACCGACCGGGCTTTCCAGCCCGCAAACGAAGCAAAATCTGGAGTTTGGCTGCCGCTTGAAGCTGGCCTCTGAGTGTTCTGTGCTAACAGCGTTGCTCACGGGTCTCCACGATACGGGTTTTCTGGCGTCCCCCGGAGCGTCCGGGAGGACGCCAGTCAGAGTTCTCTTAGTTGGAGAGAGGAGAAAAGGCGTCAATCATGGCCTTCACGTCGGGGGCCAGAGGATAGAGGATCGGGCAGGTCGCGCCTGCATCAAGGTACTCCTGCACCTTGGCCCGGCATTCGTCCGGTGTACCGGAAGCCGTGATTAACTGCACCACTTCATCGGGAACCAGTTCCATTGCCCGCTCAATCTCTTCCTCCGTCGCGGGCCATGTAAGCACCTGATGAATCTCGTCCAGCACTTCCTGGCTCACGCCGCTGGCCTTCATGATGTGCGGCTGCTGACCCAGATACTGGGTAACCAGCTTACGGGCCCCGTTGAGCGCCTTCTCGCGATCCTCATCCATCGAGCAGACGATCAGTTGCGGGCGGTCAATCTCATCCAGGCTTCGACCTGCACGCTTGGCCCCGATCTCAAGATGCTCCATGGCCCGCGCATTGTACTGAGGAGAAACAAGATAATTAAGCACCACCCCGTCGGCGATCTCCCCGGCCAGCTCCATCATCTTCATGCCGGTTGCCCCGATCATGATAGGGACGTTGCGCGGCCCCTTGCGTCCATGCACCACGTCCAGCTCGACATCGGTCAGATGGACAAACTCGCCGTGAAAGGTCACCCGCTCGGCGTTGAGCAGCTTCCGCACGACCGTCACAACTTCCCGCATAGCAGTCAGCGGCTTGCGGCGCTCGATCCCGACGTTCTTCGCCAGCGGATCCCACCAAGCCCCGATCCCCAGGATAATGCGGTCAGGGGCCAGATCATCGAGGGTCAGGAAAGTTGCCGCGATGAGGGCCGGGTTACGTGTCCAGTTGTTGATCACGCCGGAGCCGACTTTGATCCGCTCAGTGGTGGCCGCAAAAGCAGCCATCGGGACAATGGCATCACGTACCAGCCGCGACTCGGCCTGCCATACCGCCTCAAACCCTTTTTCTTCGGCATACCGGACAAACTCCATCCCATCACGGATAGGGTGAGCATCCTGTAAGTACAGCGCAACACGATCGGGCATCTTCATCTCCTTTGCTTGCTTTGGCGATCGTTGAAAGCAGCTTCAGAAAGCTGTATGAGCAGGGCTGCCGGGTGGGCCCTGTGGCTTACTCTATTATATTATAAAACCCGCTCTGATCCGGCGCTGAGCGTAGCGAATCTAGAGGCTCCCCAGCCACGCGGGCTCATTCTGCTTGCGCTGAACCAGCGCTTCGCGGTACAGGTCCAGATCGTCCGGGACGTCAAGGTCCAGCCCCAGCGTGGCAGACTGGTACACTCGCACAACCGCACCGGCTGCCTCTGCTTCCTCCCTGTGCTTCCGGAAGCTTGAAGCCCCGAAGCGATAGGGGATGAAGCCAGGCGGGCGGACAAGGAGGGCGTTCGTCCCCTCCTGACGGCGGTCCGGCGCGATCACGACGGCGGGCGGGTCTGTTGCCATCTCCAGCATGTTCTCGATGTCGCTTGTCTGCATGAGGGGAATGTCAGAGGCAACGATCAGGACGCCCTGTGCGTTCCACGCTCTGACAACCTCTGTGGCGCGGGTCAGCGCGTCGTTCAGCTCCGGTGCGCCGCTCTCCTGTACCGTCTGGACATCATATCGGCGTGCCAGGGAGAGCGCCTCCGTGTCGCGGCTGACGACGAGTATCCCACCGATGCCCTGCACTTCTTTCAGGGTGACAAGAGTCCGCTCGAAGATCTGCTGGCTCAGCGTGGCTCGCTGATCGTTATCGAGGACAGATGATAGTCGGCTTTTGGCTCGTTTAAGCGGTTTAAGTGGAACAATAGCCCAGATACTCACTCGAAGTTTTCCTCTGCCCAGTTCAGGATTTTTTCGGCCAGCCTGATCTTATCCTCTCGCGTTTCCATCAACGTCTGTTCGGCCATGGCCCGGACGTTCAACGCTTCAATTGGCTGGCGCAGTTCTGAATCTACCCGATCCAGTATAATCCCGTCCAGCAAATCTCTGTAATGGGTAACAATACCTACTGGCGAAACATCCACGCCCAGCTCGGCCATCAGTTTGGCGGCAGGCCCTTTAACGGCCTCTCCCCCGATGATCGGGCTGAGAGCCACGCAGGGTGCGTCAGAGGCTGCGATCTGCTCCCTGACGCCGGGGAGGGCAAGGATCGGGTCAATGCTCAGGAACGGGTTTGACGGCCCGAACACGATCAGCGAAGCCGCCTCCAGTGCCTCGTGGACTGCCTCGGATGGTCTCGCTTCCTCTGCTCCTACGAAGCGGATCCGGTGTACTACCGGCTGCCAGCGCTCCCGCACGAAGTACTCCTGAAAGGCGAGGGGACCCTGATCGGTGTCCAGCCATGTTTGCACGGTGTGATCGGTCATCGGCAGGATGGGATGCTGGATGCCCAGCGCTCCGCACAATTGCCGGGTAATTTCCGTCAGAGTGTGCCCCTCGCGCAGCATCACCGTCCGCAGCAGATTTGTTCCCAGGTCGCTATCGCCGAGGCGAAACCATGTTGGCCCCCCGTAACGTCCCACCATCTCTATAGCCCGGAAGGTATCTCCCTCTACCCCCCAGCCCGTCAACGGGTTGGCGAGGCCGGCCAGCGTGTACATCACTGTGTCGAGATCGGGGGAGACATGTAGCCCCAAATGCTCAAAGTCATCGGCTGTGTTGACGATGATGGTCAGCGATCCGGTGGGCAGGACTTCGGCCAGGCCGAGGGCCAGCTTGGCCCCTCCCACCCCGCCGACCAGCAGCACAACATGGTCGCGTAAGTCGCTCACTTGAAAATTACCCGTGTTTCCAGTGGTTCTCGATCTTTAGTGCGCTGTTCGGCTGGATATCCCAACAGAATCATCCCCTGAGGCTCATAGTCTGCCGGTAAGTCGAGCACTTTTCGAACGACTTCCTGGCAGAAAAGCGGGGCGCACATCCAGCATGCTCCCAGCCCCTCCGCATGAGCCATCAGGAGCAGGTTCTGGGCTGCCATCGCCACGCTCTGCACAGCCATGGTGTGTTCATGCTCTGCCCGTTTCTCGTCGGGATAGGTATCCATATCGCGCATGGTCAGGCAAACCACGATCAACACCGGTGCGGCGATGATGCGTTCCCTTGAGCGCAAAGCGTCCCCTGCGATCAGGATTTCGTCGAGCCCATCAGCCCGCAGGTCAGCAGTCAGTTGTGCCCCCATTGCGTCGGCCAGACGCCACCGGTCGGCCCGGTTCGTCAGGATGACAAACCGCCAGGGCTGGCGGTTGTGCGCGGAGGGTCCCCAGCGGGCGGCCTCTAGCACACGCTCCAGCGTGTGGCGAGGTACGGGGGAAGGCTGGTAGCGGCGAATGGATCGCCGCTCCCGGATCAATCGTAGCAGCGCATCGGCCGAGAGTGAGGGTGTCTGGCTCCCCTGAACGACGTTCATGACGACATACCTGTCATCTGGCTCCTTTAACGATAAAGGTCAAGGTCGTGGGGTCGCACTAAGTCAGACGCTTTGGCGTGATCATCGGGTGGAAAAACAAGCCCCCGGATGATCACGACCGGAATACCATCATCGGCCTGGCCCATCACCAGCCCGGCAGAGGCGGCCAGTTCATCTGCGAAGCCGACTTCCGTAACGCGCAGTTCCACTCCGAACAGGTCCGGTGTCCCTCGCAGGTCGCGGAGCGCGGGCAGTCCTGCGGCTCCGATTGCCACGCCTACCGTCCCCAGCCGGAAAGGCCGCCCATGGCTGTCGCTGATTACGATTGCGAGCCGGGCGTTGAAGTGCTGTTCGAGCCGCTCCCGCAGCAGCCGCGCCGAGCGATCCGGATTCTCCGGCAGCAGTAAGCGCCAGTTTGTGCCGGGGCGGGTGTTTGAGTGGTCAACTCCGGCGTTGGCGCAGACGAATCCGAGCCGGTGTTCGGTGATCAGCACGCCGGGGCGCATCCGTGAGATGCGTACAGACTCGCTCAGGATCAAAGCGACCTCGCGCGGGTCCTTGTGACACTGCTCCGCCACGCGCAGGGCCTCCGCGTCAGGCGTGATAGTGTCAAGGTCAGCCCAGCGCCCTTCGGATTTGGAGACGATCTTGGAGGTGACAACCACCACGTCTCCATCGAGCAGGTCGAGTCCGGCCTGCTCGATGGAGGTAGCGATCACTCCGGCCAGGTCGTCGCCCGTTTCGATGAGCGGAATCCCCGGCACGCCGATCAATTCAACACGTCGCATAACTGGCGGTTTGCCCTGTCTACTCAAGCCCTGTGATGCGAATACCGGCCCCCTTGGCTTTATACCGCTTGTTGATGCCCAACAGAACGGGCGTCAGGCTCTCCGCGACAATGGCGTTGGCGAGTGGCCCCGCATCAATGCCGCGCATCCCACAGGCTTCCGCCAGCGCGATAACCGCCTCTTTGGCCTCTGCATCATCCCCTGTGATCAGGACATCGCAATCAACGGTGTGGTTCAGGTCTTTAAGGTGCATGGCGGAGATATTCTGAAAGGCCGAGACGACGCGCACGCTATCGCCGACCAGCGCCTGTGCTTCCTCCGCCGCCGTTCGCCCCTCTGGCAGGTTGACGACTGTGATCTGCGGCGGCTTGAGCGGCACGGTCACATCAACCAAGATTTTCCCCTGAAGGTACTCGCGTACACCTTCCAGCGTGGCCCGGTGCGCCGAATAGGGGACGGTGAGGATCACGATCTCAGCCTGACTGGCCGCCCGATCGTTGGTCATGCCGCGTATCTTATCCGCGCCCAGCAGGGCGTTAAGCTCTGCCGTGACGCGCTCGGCCTTCTCCTGAGAACGCGACCCGATGATCACGTCGTATCCAGCGTGTGACCAGCGAAGCGCCAGGCCGCTACCTTCTTTGCCCGTGCCGCCCAGCACGGCGAGGGTCGGAAGTTGGCTGTTGTTGGGCACTTAGTAACTCCTCATGTCTGCAATGTGAAGTCAGAGTTCCGGGGCAGGGTGGATTATAACGGGTTCCCGTCCCCCGGCAATTACACCAGCTTTCCGGCGATCGCGTTGTAGCGCTCCCATGTGGCGGAGGCCAGCTCGCGTGAGCGAGCGGTGATCTCCGCCTCGTCCAGCGTCAGCAGCTCCCGATCCTTCATCAACACACGCCCGGCGGCGATCGTCGTGGTGACCATCGAGGCCTCGAACCCGAAGATGATATGCCAGGGCAGATTGCCTGCCGTCAGGGGCGTTGTCGGATGGTAATCCACCAGAATGATATCCGCCGCGCTGCCGGAGATCAGCAGGCCCGGCGGCGTCTCCGGGAAGAACGTGCTGGCAAGTGCAGCGTTGTTGTGGATAGCCATTCGCACAATATCCATCCCGTTCGCCCGGCGCGGGTCGCGATGCCAGACTTTATGAAGCAGGTAGGCCGTCTTCCATTCTGCCCACATGTTATTGCTGAAGCCGTCGTTGCCAAGGCAGACCGGAATTCCCATCCGGAGCATCCCCTCGATGTCGGCTGCGCCCACCGCATTGTTCATGTTCGAGCGGGGCTGATGAGTGACCCACGTTCGCGTATCACGCAGGATTTCGATCTCCCGCACATCTGTATGAACACAGTGCGCGACGATGGTTCTCTCGCCCAGAATACCGGCCTTTTCAAGACGATCTACCACCCGCATACCGGATTTATTCAGGCTGTCGTACTCGTCCGCCTCGTGCTCGGCAACGTGAATGTGGAAGCCGGTTTCAAGCCCCTCGGCGGCCTCGACGCACGCCGCCAGCGTCTCATCGCTCACCGTCAGCGAGGCGTGCAGGCCAAATGTGGCCGCGATATTCGGGCGTTCCTTCGCCGCTTTCAGAAAGCGTACGTTCTCCTCGATGCTCGCTCTGGCGCTCTCCGGACCGTAGCGATCCGTCACTTCATAGCACAGGACGGCCCGCAGGCCCGCTTCGTCCACCGCGTTGGCAATCACGTCCAGTGAACCAGCGAGAGCGTTCGGGCTGGCGTGATGATCAATCAGTGTGGTTGTGCCGTGCTTGATGGCGTCCACCAGGCAAACCAGCGTGCTGTAACGCACGTCCTCCTCGTGGAGCGCCTGATCGAGCGGCCACCAGAGCCGCTCTAGAATTTCCGGGAAGTCTTTAGGAGCCGGGCCGGGGATTGCCATGCCGCGTGCGAACGCGCCGTAAAAGTGTGTGTGGGCACAGATATTACCTGGCATGATGAGCTGCCCGCGTGCATCAATACGCTCATCGGCCTGATAGCGGCTCTCTATCTCGGAGGCTGCGCCTACCTCGACGATGCGCCCGTCCTCCACATAAACGGCCCCCTTCTCGATTAGTTCGCTCTCATGCTCCCAGGTGATAACCGTTCCGTTTGTGATCAGGAGCGATCCCGCCATATCGTTTGTCCTCCCACCCTTTGATTTGATAGGGGTCAAAAACAGCGTTCAGCCACTGCTCCGGGCCGGGGAAGAGGCCCCACTCTTATAGAGAAATGTCCACCATGAGCGGCCCCCCTTGCCTCTCGATAGCCCGCTGAATGGCCTCAATGTCCCGTCCTGAGTCGCCTGCCAGTATCAGCGCTTTCGCTGGCCGCTCCTCGCTGGTGCTCAACATCACCGCCCCGTCCCGGCAGGGGATCAGCAGGTCAACCGTGTAAGTCTCACCCCGCTCGCGGATTTTCACCTCGCGCTCCGGCTGGATGCCGCGCTCTTTCAGGGCGTGGTATACCCGATCAACGAATGCCTCATCGCTGCGAAACAGATCGTTGATCTCGCGTGCCGCCACGAAGCGATCCCACGTCGTCCGAATGAACGTGATCCGCCGCCAGCGCAGGCTGATGATGGGCGGCTGCTTTTGTCTCAGCGGCCCCAACTGGAGCTTATAGTATTGCTCGTGGGCGCGGGGGTGATCTGGCTCCTCAGGGAGCAGATCAATGCGGCGCACCAGTTCGTGGCCGGTGCGCCGCGCATAGAAATGGATCGCCCAGCGCAGGTCAGGGCCAAACCGTTTGGTGAAGTAGAAGGCCACGTACTCTGCTCCGATTCCGGCAGGCGCGTGTTTGACCGGCACCCGATACCAGTGCTGTTCCCGCGCGATCTCCAGATCGCGGGGGTCGGGCATCACGCCGACCAGAACACGGTCTTCAGGGTACATGGCCTCCGGATGCTACTCCTACTGTTGCTCGGCGCGGGCCTCCAGAATACGCCGATCAATCTCGTGCACCATCTCCTGATGCTTGTGCCACCACTCCGGATCGCGCTGGGCATCCAGTTCCTCAACTGTCTTGCCCTGCTGCTCGACCCAGGTGTAGTACTTGAGGTTGTGCCAGCGCTCCCGCACCTCCAGGCTGCCCTCCAGAACGTAGTCGAGCTTCTGCCCGTGGAAGGTGTTCTGCATCCGCTCGGCGGCCATCGTCTCATCCATCTCGCCCTCGGTCTCCCGGAGCCAGTCCATCACCGAGTAGTAGCGGTCAATCGCATCGGTGCAGATCGTGACGATCACGTCGTCCGGGCCGAACTCGTAGAACTTGGCCGTCTTGATCGCGCCCAGCACGTTGCACACGCCGGAGATGCCGAAGAACTGGCTCATGGCCTCGACGTCAGCCTCAGGCACACCGTAGCGCTTCGCCAGCGTTTCCTTGCCGACCGGGTCGGTGAGCAGCGCCAGCCCGCGCACGCTCTCCATGTCGTCAATGCACATCAGGGCGTCCATATTCCACACGTTGTGGATCCAGGTCACGTGTTTGTCGCCGATGCCCTCGATGCGATGGGCTCCGTAGCCGTTGTTGTAGAGCGTCGAGCACTGGATCGGCTCCAGCCCGACGATCTTGTGGTCGGGCCACACCTGCTTGATCCGGTCGCCCGCGGCGATTGTTCCGCCTGACCCCATCGCGGAGACATAGGCGGCAATCTTGCCGTTGCCGATGCCCCGCTCCTGAAGATGGGCCGCCAGTTCAACGATGGTGTTGCCCGTGACGTAGTAGTGGAAGCGATAGTTGCCCATCACCTCGAACTGGTTCAGCACGCGCACGTTCGGGTCGGAGCGGCGCAGTTCCCACGTCTTATCGTAGATCTCCTTGACGTTGCTCTCCGAGCCGGGCGTGGCGATCACATGTGCCCCGTAGCTCTCGATCATCTCGAAGCGCTCGCGGCTCATGTCCTCAGGCAGGATGACGATGCTGTTGAAGTTCATGCGGCAGCCTACGAACGCCCCACCGATCCCGTAGTTACCGGTTGAAGGCCAGACCAGCGTATGAACGCTGGGGTCCACCTCGCCAAACAACTCCTTCTCGACCAGCACCGAGTAAGTGGCGCCAACCTTGTGGCTGCGGGTGGGGAAGTGGACGCTATGCAGAACGACGATGTTGGCATCAACACCTGTCAGTTCCTTGGGCAGAACGTGATGATAAATCTGGTTGTTCTCGTCTTTCCAGGTGATGTTGAACAGGTTGATCGGATCGAGCGGGTCTTCCTTCATCATCCGCAGCGCCTTCGCCCGGATCTCCGGATCGATCTTCTCAGGATGCAACATCTCCTCAAAAGTTGGGCCGACAATGAGTTTCTTTGCCATAGGTGGTTACAAGCTCCTCTTTGTTATTAATTTTGTGCCCGGCGCGGGGCCGCGCACTTCGTCCTCATGATTTTTTGGACCGGTCTTTCCCCGCCTTCCTGAGGTCTTCCGGGTTTATGCGGGGGAACTTACCGGTGGTTGCGCCGGGGATATCGTCCAGCAGGGCGCGTTCCAGATGGCGCATCTGGTCATAGGCTGCGTCTCGTTTGGTGGCCGCTTCCCGATAGGCCTCCATGTCTTCCTGAGACAGGTCTCTGAGTCGGCGGCCCTTAAGTAGCTGCTTGACGCGCTCATCCCAGCGACGATATTCCGTCAGGGCCTCTTTGTGCTTGGCTAACAACTGCTCCGTTACTTGCTTGTCAGATGTCATCGCTTCGCCTGCTTCCTTACTCTGTCCGGCGGCCCGTGTCGGGGTGCTCATGGGCTGCGGCGTGCTCTGGAGGCTCTTCAATCCCCTGCATCTCACGCACGATGTACAGGGGGCGTCCTTTCACCTCATTATAAATCCGTCCCAGGTATTCACCAATGATCCCCAGGCTGATTAGCTGAACACTCCCCAGGAACAGGACGAC
>DRKO01000311.1 GCA_011051745.1 Chloroflexota bacterium
CGTCCGGCATGGCGATAAAGGCCATCGTGGTGCGGGCCTCCGGATCGAAGCGCACACCGCGCGTCTCGACGCCCTCCCGCCGGAGAACATCCACCAGGTAATGACCGAACGCCTCATCGCCAACCTTGCCGATGAAGGCGCTCTGCCTGCCGAGCCGGGCGACCGCCACCGCGACATTGGCCGGAGCACCGCCCGGCTTGGGCCGGAAGGCGGAGACTTCAACCAGTCTCCTGCCCAGTTCCGCCGGAAACATATCTACCAGAAGCTCGCCGAGCGTGACGACATCCATCCGCTACCCCTCCCCGCCCAGCATGCGCCGCATCAGCCGGGATATCCTGATCGCGTCGGAGCTTTCGAAGCAGGCCCGCAACTCCTCACGCGGGACGCGGTCCAGCAGTTCGTATCCAAACCTGAGGTTCTTGATGCTCTCCGCGATGACCTGAGCCGGGTCCTCTCGATAGGGGAACAGGTCGAGGCCGAACCAGCCATCGTATCCCCACTCGTCCAGCCAGAAGAGCGCTTCGAGCGTCTCCCAGAGGTTCACCGTGCCAACGATGATGTCATCATCGAACAGCTTCCAGTTGTCGTTCCAGTGGGTGTGGAAGAGCTTCCCGTACCGGCAGCAGAGAGAGATCGACTCGGCCAGATTCTCTTTCATCATGAAGGCATGACCCATGTCAATGTTGATGCCCAGATTGGGGCGGTTGATCTCGTTGACGATCGTCATGCAGTGGCCGATGGTTGGAAGAAGAATATGAGCGCGCGGCTCGAAGGCCTTGTACTCGATAACGATCTTCTGATCGGGGTTGTAGTCACACCACTCTGCCAGCCCCTCGACCAGCCAGTCGAGCGCCCGCCGATGATCGATCTGGAAGGGATAGTCGTAACCGTCCTGAGCAGGCCAGTAGACCATGACATGCGCTTCCATGTACCGGGCGATGTCAGTGGTGCGTTTGGCGAGATCAATCGCCTGACGGCGCAGTTTCGGGTCGGGGTTGGTGAACTGGCCGAACTTCCAGCGAGGGTCTACCCACAGATGGGGGCAGAACTGGACGATCTCCAGCCCCAGATCGTCAGCCAGCTTTTTCATGTCTCTGTAGTTGTCGTCCGTGATCTCGGTGGGGTAGTGCATCTCCAGGCCCCCTACCCCGTCCACGCTGGCTGCGATCTCGAATCGCTCCACCATTGTTTTATCGGGGCGGTAGCCCTGCTTCACAAAGCGGTCGCTCGTCGCCCCCAGGAACCAGACGCCGACAGATACTTTCAGGTCTCGCATGAATCTTTCCTTTCTAACGGAGCGGATCAGTCCCGCAGTTCGTTATACAGGGTGTATCGGTCGCCCCGGTGGTGGATGCGGAGGAACTCAACCGGTATTTCGCGGTCGGTGTAGGAGATGCGCTCGATGTAGAGCAGGGCGTCGTTTTCACTCACCGAGAGCTTCTCAGCCAGCTCACGTGAGGCCGCGACGGCCCGAATCTTCTGCCGGGCATACACCAGCCGGAGGCCGTATTCCATCTCAAGCACCTGACGCAGCGAGTTCTTCGCATAATCCCGACTCAGGATGCCGGGGCAGTAACGATGCACCAGATAGGAATCTTCGATACTCATCGGCTCGCCATCGGCCAGACGAAGACGCACCAGATTTGCCAGTTCGTCGCCGGGCTCGATCTGGAGGGAGACGGCGATCTCCTCAGGCGCGGGGACGATCCGGGCGGCGAGCACGACCGTGCCGGGCTTCAGCCCTCGCTGGCGCATATCCTCGGTGAAGCTGATGATGCGGGAAAGGCCCTGCTCAATCGTCGGGTGGGAGACAAAAGTCCCGCGCCCGCGCTGACGGTAAATCAGCCCCTCGTTGACCAGCATATCGAGGGCCTGACGCACGGTCGCCCGGCTGACCTGATACTGTTCTAACAGCTCTGTCTCAGTCGGGAGCATCTGGCCGGGCTGCCACTCTCCTCTGAGAATCTGGCCTCTCAGAATCTCGTAAAGCTGATAATAGTAGGGAAGCTTGCTGTTGCGGTTGATCATGCGAGGGGAGAGCCTCTCTTATCTGTTGCCGGTCATGGAGCAGATCGGCGGGCGGATGCCCGCCTGATACTAATATCATAATATTAGGATGATTCGAAGTCAATACGATCACAAGAATCAGACGCCCCCGGCCTGGCCGGGGGCATCTATTTCCCAATCGTTGCCGGTCTCAGCGGCAGATCACACGCGGGTGATGTATTCCCCGGTGCGCGTATCAATGCGGATCGTATCGCCCACGTTCACAAAGAGGGGAACCTGCACCTTGAGGCCGGTCTCGGTGACGGCCTGTTTGGTGACGTTGGTAGCCGTATCGCCAGCGACGGCCATCTCCGCCTCGACGATCTCCTGCTCAACGGTGGTGGGCAGCTCGTAATCTATGATCTCGCCCTCATACGAGGAGAGCTTGATCTGCAGGTTCGGGGTCAGGTAGAGCACATCATCACCGAAGACATCGGCCCGAATCTGGGGCTGCTCGTAGGTTTCGACATCCATAAAGTGCAGAAACTCGCCGTCAGAGTAGAGATACTCAACGACGCGGGTCTCCAGCCGGACATCCTGAACACGATCACCGGAGTTAAACGTCATCTCGCGGGTAGCTCCGGTGCGGAGGTTGCGTACCTGAACGCGGATGGTGGCCTTCCCCCGCCCGGGCTTGTGGTGCGAATACTCCAGCACCCGATACAGATCCCCGCCATGGGTGAACGTCACCCCGCGCCGCAGTTCGTTTACGTCAATCATTCTGAAGCCATCTCCATAATAGCAGGATGGGAACCTTATTTCGGCGGCGATTATAGCCCGCCATGCCGGAGGTGAGCAAGGGAGAGCGCCATTTCAGGAGGAGAGCGAGGCCCCGGCGGGCAACATCTCAACTGTGATTGCAGTTGCCCCTGTGAGCGGGTATAATCGTTGCGCGATGCCCAACCTCAGGCCGCGACAAGAAATTATTAATCATCCCCTCCATAGAGCCTACCAGAATACGGAGGCTGTCTCAGGTGGCACAGCGACAGACCCAGACAGCGCAATACTGGGTTGAAGACTTTCAGGTCACACAAGAAGATATAGACTACCTCTACGGGGTTCTGCTGGAGCTTGAGACGCCCCTCTCCATTGATGAAATGGCCCTGCTCCTGGTGCGTTACCGTACCCAGCAGGAGGAAACCCGGCTCTCAAGGCGACCGAAACAGGAGACGCTCTACCGACCGGAGTCAAGCTACAAGGTCGGAGATGAGATCACATTCCCGGCCCTCGGCTATGCCACCGGCAAGGTCATTGACTCGCGCCCCGGCGATAACCCCGATTACGGCGACTTCACGGTGATCAAGGTTGAGATGGAGGGCGGGCAGGTTGCCGAATTTGCCAGCGACCTGAAGGTCGAACACATCCTGAATCAGGAAGAAGAAACGACCGCCTCCACCGAAGAGGGCGAGTCCCTGCTCACCCCGGAGGAGCTCTTTATCGAGTACGGGGGCCACGTGGCCGAGGCCCTGGAAGCCCGTCTGGCCGAACACGAGGACCTGGTACGTCTGGCCGGGCGCTGGTTCCCGCGCTCGCTCCTGCTGGATGTGAACATCGGACACCTCAACCTGGCGGAGGCAGTTCTCGACCTGCACGGGGGCGGCCCGATGCCCACCCGCGAGATTATGGCAGAGGCGGGCATCCTCGAAGGAGCCAGCGAACGGCTGGCCGAGTTCTCGCTCAACTATGCGCTTCAGCAGGACGAACGCTTTGACGAAGTAGGCCCAGCCGGGCAGGTGCTATGGTTCCTGAGGCGCATGGAGCCGGAAGAAGTCCTGACTCCGCCTCCCCGCCTGAGATACGACCCGATTCCCTACGATCCCGACCTGCTCACCCCCGAACTGCGGGAACTGGAGCAGGAGATCGGGGATGAGCACTCGCCAGCTCCGGCCCAGCGAGGGGGGCCGCCGGATGAGATCACGCTGCAGCTCATCTACCCGCATCGGCGTGCAGGGACACTGCCCCTCTCCGCCCAGCTACGCCGTATGTTCCCGACGGCCTACGAAGCACCCCGCATCCGCTTTACGATTGTGGACGCGGAGAGCGGAGAGGAACTGCCGAGCTGGGTTGTGCGCCCCGGCGGATACGTCTACGGGCTGGGGGACTGGTTCGAGAAGCGCGATCTCCCCGCCGGTACGTATCTGATCCTCCGGCGGATGGACGAACCGGGCAAGGTGCAGATTGACTACCTGAAGCACAAGCCCCGCAAAGAGTGGCTGCGCACCGCCTTTGTCGAGAACGGACGCCTGCGGATTGACAACCGCCAGCGCCCGGTCGGGGCCGAGTATGACGAACTGATGGTTATAGACGTGGAAGACCCGGAGGCCATTGACGCTCTGTGGGAGAAGGTGACAAAGCAGAACATCCCCCTTGAGCGCCTGATGAAAGACATCGCACGGGACCTCGCCGCGCTGAACCCTCAGGGGAACTTCCACGCCAAGACGCTTTACAGCGTCGTCAACGTCGTGCGGCGCTGCCCGCCGGGGCCGATCTTTGCCCAACTGGTGGCGCTTCCCGAATTTGAGCACGTTGGAGGACCTTACTGGCAACTGCGTGATTCCGGCGGCTGAAGCAGGCTTCCCGGACAGAAGCCCGCCCGGCAAGAAACTTACTCCGACAGCCGATTGATCCCTGACAATAAGGACGATCTGCCGTGCCAAAACCACCGGCACCTTCGCTAAATCTCCTCAAACCCACTCTGGAGACACGCTTCCACATTGACTACGAGTGGTGGGAGCGCTCAGGCCATGACCTGCGGCTTGAGATTCAGCGGCTTTGCGAAGAACTCAGCGAAGAGCCCCTCGAAGACACCGAAGCGGATGTGATCGTTGACTGGATAGACCCTGAGACCGGTCAGGTTAAGCGCGTGGACCGGCTCACCTATCTTCTCCTGAGCCTTTGCAGCCAGCGCGCTGACTACATCACCGAGCGAACCCCCCTGATCGAGGCCGTCTTCCGGGCATTGCTAGCCACCAACAACCGCCCCATGACCGCCGTTGAACTGGCGGAGCGCATTGGCAGGCCAGCCGATGTGATCCTCCGCGCTCTGGCAGGGCGACGAGTGTACAAAGGTATTCGCCCCCTGCCCGAAGACGCTTAAGAAACCCATACCGAACTTTTATCAGAAATCTGTAAAATGTGGAGGAGGGCCGGGCCCTGCTATTGCGACACGCAGAGGGGTCAGGCTATAATCGAGCTGCAAGAGAAGCGCGGGGGAGTGTCGGAACTGGCAGACGAGCATGACTTAGGATCATGTGCCGAAAGGCGTGCGGGTTCGAGTCCCGCCTTCCCCACCATACAGGAGGGCTCTACGATGCCTGTAGAGCCCTCTGTCATGCAGGGATATATCCCCGCACAAGCGGGGCCGGAGGGTGCGCAGACGCAGGCTCGCCCAAATGGCAGTGAATCTACGGCCACGCTATAATGAGATGCCAAACCTGATTTTAACTTCCCTGAGGAAACAAGATCGTGCTCAGTATCGAAAAAGAAATCCTTGAAGATCGGCAGGCCAGGCTGGTCGTTACCGTAGAGTCGGAGCGGCTGGACAAGGCCCTGAAAGCCGCAGCCAGACGGATCGCGCGGCGGATCGACATCCCCGGCTTTCGTAAGGGGAAAGCTCCTTATCACATCGTCGCCCGCGCCGTAGGCGAGCAGGCCATATACGAAGAAGCCCTCGATCCGCTCGTGGATGAGATTTACAAAGAGGCCATCGAGGAGAGCGAGCTGGAACCCTACGGGCCAGCGGAGCTAGCCGATGTCTCTTTTGATCCCTTCGTCCTGACCTTTCTGGTTCCCCTCCCGCCGGAGGTAGACCTCGGAAACTACCGTGACATCCGCGTCCCCTTTGAAGGCGGGGAAATAACCAATGAGGACATCGAAGAGACGCTGAAAGCATTGCAGGAGCAGGAAGCCGTTCTGGAACCCGTTGAGCGTCCGGTGGAGATGGGCGACGTGGCCCTGCTCGACATCCGGGGGACCTTCCACAAAGAAGAAGACGACGAAGAGAGCGGCGAGGGGGAGGGGATATTCATTGACCGCAAGGAGGTTCGCGTCCTGATTGACGAGGAATCCACCTACCCCATCCCCGGCTTCCCGGAGAAAATCGTCGGCATGTCAGCCGGTGAGGAGCGCACATTTGACCTCACCGTCCCGGACGAAGACGAATTCGAGGACCTGCGGGGCAAAACCGTTACCTTCACGGTGAATTGCCGGGAAGTCTACCGCTACGAGCTTCCAGAGCTGGACGATGAATTTGCCCGGACGGTCAGCGAGTACGAGACGCTGC
>DRKO01000312.1 GCA_011051745.1 Chloroflexota bacterium
GCTGACCTCCGAAGTGGCCGGTAATATCGCCGCCTCAGGCAATGTTTCTCACATACAGACGGTGATCGTCGGCTCGAACGGGTTGTTGAAAAGGGCCGATGCTCTCATCCATCAGGGCACGGCAGAGGAGCCGGAGGTAGCCCTGTTTCCTTCGCTGGATCAGGCGCTGGCCTACACCAGCGCCGCGCTCGTGTGAGGGCCTCGTCTGATGCCGGTCTGCGCCTCACCGCAGCAGCGCACTAAGGCCGCCGACCAGCGCCCCGCCGAAGATCAGCCACGTGGTGTTAACCCTGAACCGCAACAGCAGCCCCGCCGCGATCAACCCCACCGCGATTGTGAGGGGGTCTACGAAGGCCGCGCGGGCCAGTTGCAGCGTCACGGCGGCCATCAGGCCCAGCGCCGCCACGTTGACGCCATCCAGAAAGCCGCCCGCCCAGGGGGAGCGGCGCAGGCGGGGGATCAGGGGGTTGGTGAAGGCCACCAGCAGGAACGAGGGCAGGAACATGCCAACCGTCGCCACAATCGCCCCCGGCACACCGGCCAGCACATAGCCGACAAAGGTGGCCGTCGTCGAGACCGGGCCGGGCGTGAACTGGCCGATGGCGATGGCGTCAATCAGTTGCTGGTTGCTCAGCCAGCCCAACCGGTTGACGAAATCATCCTGCATGAAGGCCAGCAGCGTGTAGCCGCTCCCGTACATCACAAACCCGACCTTGAGGAAGGTCAGGAACAGCACGCCCAGACTGATGGGCACGGCCTCACCCATCAGCGCGGACAGGCTCAGGCCGCTCAGTCCGGCCAGCGGGGCGACGAGCGTCAGCTTTCCGGCGGCCCGCAGACGGCGCAGATTGCCGAGCAGCATCACCAGCAGCCCCCCGCCGAGCAGCAGGAGGAGGGGGTCGGCTCCCAGAAAGTAGAGCACCAGCACCGCCGGGCCGATGCTCCCCGTCAGCCAGCCTTTAACGGCCCTGCGCCCCAGGCTCCAGACCGCCTGAAGGATGATGGCGATGATCACGGGCTTGATGCCGTAGAGCAGCCAGCCCGCGATCGGCGTGGCGCCGAAGCGGACGTAAGCCCAGGCCAGCGCCAGAACCATCAGCGTCGCCGGCCCGGCAAAGCACACCCCGCCGACGATCAGGCCTGCCCATCCGGCCCACGTAAAGCCGAGGTGGATGGACATCTCGGTCGAATTGGGGCCGGGGATCAGGTTCGTTGCGCCCAGCATATCGAGGAAGTGCTGGTTATCCACCCAGCCGCGCTGCTCGACCACTTCCTCGTGCATCATGGCGATGTGGGCGGCAGGCCCGCCAAAGGCCGTGAAACCCAGCTTCAGGAAGAGCTTCGCCACCTCCCAGAGACGTTGCAGGCGCTCACCCGGCGGGGGAGAATGAGAATCTCTCATTCTAACCCACCGATAATTACAAAATGCTTACAAAGCTGCTCCGGGTTTCCCATTCCTGCCTCTCGTTGCCCGACGATTGCCGGTTAAAAAACCTCGCGCAGGGGGTGGCCCCTCTGCCTGCCACCTCGCACCGGCTTTTGTTTACCCCCTTTTGCCCGCCGGATGATACAATCAATACGGTATGGATGAGAAGCTGCTCGACCCCAAAACGGTACGTATGCCTGAGTTCGCGCCCGGCGAGTGGCTCAACACCGAGCAGCCCCTCAGCAGGGAGCGTCTGCGCGGGCAGGTGCTGCTGGTTGACTTCTGGGATTACACGTGCATCAATTGTATTCGCACCCTGCCCTACGTGACAACCTGGCACGCCCGCTACGCCGATAAGGGCCTGACGGTGATCGGCGTCCACGCGCCGGAGTTCCGCTTTGCGCGTGACCGATCCCAGATCGAGGCCGCCATCGCGCGGTATGGCATCCGCTATCCCGTTCTGCTCGACAACGAGTACCGGACCTGGGATCGCTTCGCCAACCGCGCCTGGCCGACCAAGTACCTGATTGACGCCGAGGGGTACATCCGTTACCGTCAGCAGGGCGAGGGATTCTATCAGGAGACCGAGCGGGCCATTCAGGCCGCGCTGCGTCTGCGCGACCCCGGCGTCTCATTGCCGGAGGTTCTGCCGCCCCTGCGAGAGGAAGATGCCCCCGGCGCGGTGTGTTATCGCACCACCCCGGAGCTGTACACCGGTTATCAGCGCGGGGCACTCGGCAACCCGGAGGGCTACGCGGCGGGTAGCCCGCTTGTCTACCGTATGCCGCTTCACTTTGACCGGCGGGAACCCTACTTCTACGCCGAAGGCATCTGGCGGGCAGAGCGGGAGGCGTTTATCTTCGCCGGACAGGAGGAAGGGCGGCTGATCATCCCCTATAGCGCGGTCGGGGTGAACGCCGTGTTCAGCCCCTCCGCCGATCCGGTCGAGGTGCTGCTGAACCTCCGCCCCTCCGAGACGTTGCCCGTTATCGAGGTGCGCCAGGACGGCGAACCGCTGACGCCCCTCAACGCCGGGGCCGATATTGAGTATGACGACGGCGGGGTGAGCGTCGTCTATGTGACGCGCCCACGCCTCTATGAGCTGGTCCGTAACCCCGACTACGAATCGCACGAGGTCGAGTTGATCTTCCGCGCGGGCGGGCTGGCCGTGTATTCGTTCACCTTCACGTCCTGCGTCGCGCCGGAAGAATAAAAGTCCTCCTGTCTTATCACGCTGTTGACCTCTGACGGAAGTATGGGGGATCCTCTCCATTTACA
>DRKO01000313.1 GCA_011051745.1 Chloroflexota bacterium
CGTGTGGTTACCCACATCGAACCGGCCCACACCTGCGAGGATACGCCCCTTCTGTACGACTCGGACGCCCACGAACTGGCCCATTCGGCCTTCGAGATAGCCCGGCGACTCTATCCGGATCGGGGCTGGCACGATCTGGACATCCGGGCCGAGGCCGACGGTGGCTTCGCGCTGAGTATGCACTGTCATGTGGCGGACGAGATGCCGCTTGAGGAGGCTCATCGGCTGGCCGAGGAAGTCGAAACGCAGATCAAAGCCAGCCTGCCCGCCATTCACCGTGTGACCATCCACACGGAGCCGCTTCACGAGGATTGATCAGAGATGAACGGCGATCATAGCAGCCACATTGCCACCTGGCAGGAGCACATCCGGGTGCTGGCAGGTGAGATCGGCCCGCGCGGCTCCACGACGGAGAACGAACGCCGGGCTTCGGAATACTGCGAGCAGGTTCTACGCCGTCTCAGGCTCACGCCCCGGCTGGAAGAATTCATCAGTGCCCGCTCAGCCTATCAGCTTCACCTGCTGGTTGCCCTCTTGATGCTGCTCTCTTTCATCCTCTACCCGCTGGCCGGGCGGATCAGTGCCTTGCTGGCCGCGCTTGTCGCGCTGATCGGCCTCTACTCCGAGATCAGGGAACTGCGCTTTCGGAATAACCCTCTGCGGCGGCTGATCGCGAAAGGCTCCGGCCAGAACGTGATCGCCACGCTCCCTCCGGCGGGCGATCACCGTCAGGACCTGGTGCTCATCGGCCATGTGGATACCAACCGCACGCCGATCATCTTCAGTTCCAACGGCTGGGTGAACCTCTGGCGGATCTTCGCCGCGACGGCCTTCTTTTTGTTCTGCGGGCAGGCAGTCCTCTATGCCATCGGGGCCGTGACGCAGTGGGCCTGGATATGGCCCGTCACGGGCATAAGTGCGGTGGCCGCTGTCCTGCTGGCCGCGACGTGCATCCATGCTGATCTCACGCCCTACAGCCCCGGCGCGAACGACAACGCCACCGGCGCGGGGCTGGTGCTCACGCTGGCCGATCATCTTCAGTCCGAGCCGCTGCAGCATACGCGCGTCTGGCTGGTCTGCACCGGCTGCGAGGAAGTGAAGCACTACGGCGCGGTGGATTTCTTCAGCCGCCATCAGGCCGATCTGTACCGCCCCGCCGTGCTGGTGTTCGAGATGCTGGGCCGCGATGGGCCGGGCTGGTTGACGGAAGAAGGCATCATCCCTCCCTTCCGAACGAACGCCAGCCCCGTCATGGTCGAGATGGCCGAACGGCTGGCAGCGGAACATCCAGAGTGGAAGGCGCACCCCACCCACGTCAGCGGCGGCAACACGGAGATGGTTGATGCCCTGCGGCTCGGCATCCCCGCTATTACCCTGATCGGCGTCGGACCGGACGGCACGCGGTTCAACTATCGGGGGCGAGAGCTGTACTGGCACAAGATCGAAGACACGCCGGACAAGATCGATCCGGAGGTGCTGGGGCGGGCGTATGCGTTCGCCTGGGCGTTGATCCGCGCCCTGGACGGAGCCGCCGAATAAAAGAGAAGGCCACCTCCGGCAAAAGGAAGTGGCCCTGTCGCATCCCCTGAGCGGCTCGCTCAGTGAATCTGCTCCGCCATATCTTTAATCGCGCCCCGATCAACCAGCGGCACGTCCAGCCCTTCGCGGCCTTCCGGCGGCGCGGTTTTCTCCACCCGGACGGCGCACACCTTGTAACCGGGAATCTTGGCGCGGGGGTCCACCTCGTTGAGTGTGAGGACGTTGGCGGCGGCCTCCGCAAAGTGGAAGGGGATAAAGACCGTCCCCGCCGGAGAGCGCCCCGTCACCAGCACCCGCAGCGTGATCTGCCCCCGTCGGGAGGAGACCTTCACCCAGTCACCAGTTTGCAGACCGAGTGTGCCGGCGTCGTCAGGATGCATCTCCACAATCGCCTCCGGCCAGATGTCATCCAGCCTGGAGCGGCGTGTCATTGTGCCGCCATGCCAGTGATACAGCACCCGCCCCGTCGAGAGGATGAAGGGATATTCCTCATCCGGTAGTTCCCTCTCCCTGTTGAGCTCCAGCGGCCAGAATTTGCCCCGCCCGCGCGGGAAGCCCTCCTCGAACAGGTACGGCGTGCCGGGGTGATCCTCAGCCGGGCAGGGCCAGTGAACGCCGCCCTCGCGCTCCAGCCGCTCGTAAGTGATCCCCTGAAAGGCCGGGGTCACGCGGCGCATCTCATCCCATATCTCGGCAGGGTGACCGTACTCCCACCCCGCGCTCGTCTCAAAGCCAAGCCGCGTCTCAACCCGCTTTGCCAGGTCACACAGGATTTCCCAGTCCGGGCGGCTCTCCCCGATCGGGGCGATGACCTTTCGGACGCGCTGAACGCGCCGATCTGAGTTGGTAAACGTGCCGTCCTTCTCCGCAAACGAGGCGGATGGCAGGATCACATCGGCGATCGCGCCTGTCTCGTTGATGAAAATATCCTGGCAGACGATGAAATCGAGTTCCTCCAGCGCGTGGCGGGCATGGTTGAGGTTCGGCTCGCTCATCAGGGGATTTTCTCCCATGACGTACATCGCCTTGATCGCGCCAGCAAGCGCCCCGTCCACCATTTCGGTCACGGTCAGGCCGGGCGTCGGGTTCAACCTCACGCCGCCCCACGCCTGCTCAAATTTCTGGCGCGTCGCCTCATCGTCAACGCGCTGGTAGGCGGTGAACACATTCGGCAGACCGCCGCTGTCCGAGCATCCCTGAACGTTGTTCTGCCCGCGCAGGGGGTTCAGGCCGGTTCCCGGCCTGCCGAGATGCCCGCACATCAGCGCCAGATTGGCGATGGCGAGCGTGTTCTCGGTTCCGTGCGTGCTCTGGGAGATTCCCATCCCCCAGTAGATCGCAGCCGCCTTCGCTTTTGCGTAGAGCCTCGCCGCCCGGCGGATATCCCCGGCAGGCACACCGGTGATCGCCTCCGCCCACTCCGGCGTGGCGTGCTCCAGAGACTCCACATACTCGGCAAACCCCTCGGTCCGCTCGTTGACGAAGTCCTCGTTATACAGCTTTTCTTTAACCACCACGTGCGCCATCGCCTGCCAGAGCGCCACATCCGAGCCGGGCTTCTGGCGCAGCCAGAGCGTGGCATACTCGGTCATCTCGACCCGCCGGGGATCGATCACGATCAGCGTAGCGCCGTTCTTGCGCACCGCCCGCTTGAGAAAGTTGCTGATCACAGGGTGCGTCTCGGTGGTGTTGGAACCGGTGACGATGAAAGTATCGAGGTGCTCCATTTCGGCAATCGAGTTGCTCATCGCGCTGGAGCCGATCGCAAGCTGCAACCCCGTGACGCTCCCCGCGTGGCACAGGCGGGCACAGTGATCCACGTTGTTAGTCCCCAGCACCGCACGTACAAACTTCTGGAAGAGGTAGTTATCCTCGTTTGTCGCTTTGGCGCAGGCGTAAGTTGCGATTGAATCGCCCCCGTACTGCCGGACGATCCCGGCCAGTTTATCGGCCACCAGATCAAGCGCCTCTTCCCAGCTCGCCTCACGCCAGACGGAGGGAACGCTGCGCGGCTCGTCGGTGTTGGTGCGGATCAACGGTTTCCTGAGGCGCGAGGGGTGCGTCACATAGTCCATTCCGAAGCGGCCCTTAACGCACAGCATCCCGTAGTTGGGAGCGGCGTCGAAAGGGGCCTCGACCCGATAGATGTGATCATCTTTGACGTAAAGGTCAACCTGACAGCCCACGCCGCAGTAAGGGCATGTGCTCCGAACGACCCTATCCGGCTGGATCATGGAATCTTCCTCTTGTTAAGTGCTCATCCGCTTGTCATATGAGATAAATTCTACCACGATTATCTTGTTTATGAGAAGTTAATCGGTCGCCCAGGTAAATTGGCTGCTGGCCGCTACCTGTCCCCGGCCACAGCCTTCACGGCGTGCCCCACGTGGCGACCGTCCCCAGCGAGCGGCCCAGCCCGTCGAAAACTTCGAGGCCGATCCA
>DRKO01000314.1 GCA_011051745.1 Chloroflexota bacterium
GGGACTGATCGAAGATGATACTGCTTTCCGTGCGCATAATGACCAGCGCATGGTCGCCGATCCCCCGATGGGCGCGCCGAAGCTCCGCCAGCGACCGATCCCGGTTCAACACATCCCAGTTAATGAGGATCGGTGCTCTGGAAAGTGATTCCAGAGCCGTCTGGGTCTTCGGCGGCAACAGTTTTCTCAGCCGTCTTTGAGCGCGCCGGGGCGTCTCGGCCAGCAGGATATCAACCGCCCGATCGGGGGACAGCGCTTCCCGATGGGCCGCATCGCGCAGGACCTCGCGTAGCTGCCACTTGACGCACGAGGCGGGAGCCATATCCAGATACCCCACCCATGTGCTATCATCTGCCCGATAGACCTGATCCTGCCGGATAATGAGCTCCTCGCCGGAGGGGCCAACCGGCTGTCTGCCCTCGAAACGAAGCGGCCATGACATCCCCCCCTGCCCGTAGACGAGGGGATCGCCGTTCTCATCATGTGCCACCACGTTGATGAGATAATAATGCCCTTTCACGATCAGGCCGATGTAAGTCTCCCACAGGGCCAGAGGTTCTTTGGTATCGCGGTAGCGCCCCGGCATAAGCCGCGCCCGGAGCGACATCTGGGCCTGATACTGTTCCCGGCCCGGCCTGGCTCTGGCGTAGCGGGAGAAGACGTACTCCTGGAGATCGGCTGGCAGGGCCTCCAGCCGGGGTGTTATAAACTCATTGAAGGCGGCCCGCCGCACATCGGCGTAAGTCCCGTTCAGCGGTGCGTTATACGGACGTGCCAGCTCCCACTGACGCTGCAATCGGTGAAACAGATTGTGGTTTCCAAGCCCCCCCAGTTGAGCCGCCTCGGTCACGAATCGGAGCATCGCCCACTCGTGCCAGGTCACCCCCATCAGGTCATCGTAGCTCCAGAGGAACTGGATCACGGTCATCACCCAGGCGGTGAGATCGTCCAGATCAGTTGCCTCTGCGGGGCGATCCCGATAGTATCCAACGGTCTCGTTAGTGTGGTGAGCCGGGTCCTCCCGCAGGGTAAAGTGCAGGGCCCACTGCCATGATCCCTGAGGGTGTCCTTTCGGAACACCTGTGAGCCAGCCCCGGACTTTATGGTAACCCTCAAGGATGATGGCGGGAATCACTATCAGCAGGACGTACAGGGCCTGATTGCCAAGATCGGAGAAGTCAAGCCGACGGCTTCCCGCCTCCGATCGCGAGCGCACCCGCCGGGCCTTCAGGAGGGTAAGGCCGCTCCGGATGAGCCCTGCCAGTGTGTCAGAGGCAAAATAAGATTCAAGGGGTTCGGTTTCTGCTGACATATTCGATGCACCAGTGAGTTCGACGAGGCGAAACCCGGCCTGACAAGTCGGGCCTTATAGAGCAAGAAGAGAAAGGTTGTGTAATCCTAGCATCACCTGCGCCTCGCTGCCAGAGCGAGGGAGCTTTTGTTGCGCCCCTGGTCTTACCAGAGATGACACAGATCAGAGCCTGCGGGGCCTATCTGGCCTCCTCAAGACTACCCCCTGCAACCATACGTGTGCTATACTTTCCCCCGTGCTATTTGACCTGTCCACTAACCATAGTATCGAACCGCTAGAGAAGGTCACCCTACCATGAATTTCCGCATACTACTGAAGTATACGAGCCTGTTGGCTCTCCTGGCAATAACTGCCATCATGAGCGCCTGTGCCAGAGAGCAACCTGAGCAGGAGGCCGCTCCCCTCCCTCAGCAGGAGCCGCTTCCCCTGCTGCAGCAGCCGACCGTCCCCTATGAGATAGAGCTATACGTCGCAGGGATCAACTTCCCCACGCGGATGGCCTGGGCCCCCGACGGGCGGCTTTTCGTCACCGAGAAGGGCGGGGCCGTCCGTGTGATCTCCGCCGATGGGGTTCTGCAACCTGACCCTGTGATCGAGCTGCCCACCAACGCGGAGGGAGAGCAAGGCCTGCTGGGGATTGCCATCGATCCCAACTTCGAGGAGAATCATTACATCTGGGTCTATCATACCTGGTCAGACCCCAACCACGAGCGCGAGCGCCCCTGGCACCGGGTCGTGCGCTTTGTGGAGCAGGACGGCGTAGGCAGCGATCCGCGTGTCGCCTGGGAAATGGAAGACGCCTTCCCTGAGTCCACCATCCTGAACGGTGGAGAGGTCAAGTTCGGCCCTGACGGCATGCTGTATGTCTCTCCCGGCTCAACCAATAACATTCTCAGCGTGGTTGATCGAAACGCCCCTCAGGGCAAAATACACCGCATGACTCCCACCATTCCGGCCCAGCCCGCCCCCGACAATCCGAATCCCGACTCCACGATCTGGGCCTATGGGTTCCGAAACACCTATGCCTTCGCGTTTCATCCTGAGACGGGTATTATGTACGGCACGGAGAACGGCCCGGACTGTGACGACGAGATTAACCGCATCCTGCCCGGCCTCGACTACGGATGGCGTCAGGACGGCCTGTGTGAGGATAACAACCTCCCGCCTGACTATCCGGAGCGCTTCGAGCCGCCTGTCCTCTACTATACCCCGCCCATCTCCCCGACCGGGATTATGTTCTACACAGGGGATGTGTTCCCCGAATGGCGGAACTACATGTTCTTCTGCGCCTATAACCTGGGGCGGATGTATTATGTGGACCTGGCAGACGATGGGATCTCGATCGAGACATCTGGCTCGGTAAACACAGGATACGCACGCTGCGCCGTTCACATCTCCACCGGCCCGGATGGAAACATATACTTCACCGATCTGAACGCCATCTATCGCGTCGTTCGCACCGGGGAGTGAGCCGGCTTCCCGCTGGCAAAGCCGAACATTTCCGGAGCCCCGCTGCTGTGTGGCGGGGCTCCTCCGTTTTCTATTGGGTCATCAAGAAGGCTATCAACGCGTCTATCTGCTCGTCGGTCAGAACACGACCGTAGTCAGGGTACATGGACCCATTTTCGAAGCCGGGGGGTTTGTAAGAATTGGGGGAGATGATCGAGGTACGGATGTAGTCACGGGCCGACTGCCTGCGAACGCGCTTGCTGGCCGTTTCGCGGATACCCTGAAGCGTGGGGCCAACGAGTGTTGTTCCATCCAGGGTATGGCAGAGCGCACAGGCTGGAGCGACATCTGTCCCGTTGTAAAAGATGTCCTCACCCTGCGCGATGCGGGGATCAGGGGTGCGCTCCGGGCTGATCTCCCGGATGAGGTTGGTCCCTAC
>DRKO01000315.1 GCA_011051745.1 Chloroflexota bacterium
CGGCGCATAGCCCACAACAGCCAGGGAACCCAGGCCAGAGCATACACAATATCAAGATGACCCGCGCCCAGATGAGCGATCAGCCTGGGGTTCAGCCCCCAGGCCAGCGCCGCAAACACGGCAGCGAGGGGACGCAGCCCCTCCTCACGCGCCCAGACGATCATCCCCAGCCCCAGCAGGGCGATGTGCGCATAGAGCAGGATGTCCAGATGAAGCGTGGGGGGGACGAGCAGGGCGAGCCACTGAGGGGGATACCACACCTTAGTGAGCGGGTTGGCAGCGAAGGGCTGCCCCAGCATCCGAAGGGGGTTCCAGAAAGGCCACTCCCCGCGCTGAAGCACGCTCTGACGGAGAAAGAAGGCGTTCGGCCAGTGGGCTATGGCGGCGTCGGAGAACTCTCTGGAGGGAGAGAAGGGCAACGTGCCGGGCGGCACAAGAGAGATGATGGCGACCAGTAAGGCGAGAACAACCGGCCAGCGTGCCCGTTGCCAGAGACGCGCCGGATCATTCGGCGTGCGCGGCATAGATGACAACCTCGCCATCCGGCGACCGGTAGACCGGCTCGCCGTCAACCGGGCAGGCCGCGCCATCAGAGGCGGCAAGGTTGCGCTCACGCGGGCCGATGACGATATACTCCACGCCTTCTTCGTCCACCACGCGGCAATCCTCACCGGCATAGAAGGCGAGCACGGCCTGCTGTCGCTCCTCCGCATGGAGCGTCTCGAAGGGGTGGCCGTATACGACTCTGTGCCCGTAAACGGGGATGAACAGGCTCAGATCGGGGGAGGCCAGCACCAGCGTTCCGGGGTCGGCGTTTTCCTCCAGCCAGGTCAGAGCGTCGTATTCATCCTGAGAGATGTAATAGTAGTGCCCCGCCTCCGGCGAGAAGGTCCCGACGAGCGGGAGAACCACCGCCAGCACAACGGTTGGAGCGAACAGGCCGAACGCCGCCCCGACGGCCAGAGGACGCCAGCGCACGCGAATCCGGGGGACGATCACACGCCACAGGCCGCGTCCGGCGTAGACCGAAAGCGGGACGGTGATCCCCATCGAAAAACGACGCTGCAGGCCAAGCGGCGCGTAGAGCAACACGAACGCGCTCAGCAGCCAGCCGAGCAGGAAAAAGTCCCCGGCGTGCAGCCGGTCTCGCGATCCCCACAGGCCGACGGCGGCCAGCAGGAGAAGCGGGCCGAAAGCGATCAGATAATCCCACACCGGAGGCGAGGGGGTCAGATTCTGGGACATCCAGGCGTGAAAAACGGGGTTCGCGCCGGAAATCGCCCAGGCGTTATACAGGGCAAGGGGCAGGCTGAACAGAATCACCACAGCCCCCCACTGGACAGCACGGCGCGGGAAAGCACGCCCGCGCCACCACAGCCAGCCGCACAGGGCCGCAAACCCGATCCCGATCGGGAGCAGGATAAAGGGGGCCATGCTGATCAGCGCAACAGAGCCCAGCGCAAGACCCACCGTCTGCCAGTCCAGACCGGGCCAGCGATCCTCTTCGTCAAGCGTGACGCGGATCAGGATCGAGGCCATCCAGACGGCGATCGCAATCGCCCAGGGGAAATGCGGATTGGCGTAGACGGCCTGGAGGGGGAACGCTTCGGGCAGGATCAGGATATCGGGGGAGACGTGCCCGGCCAGCAAAGCCAGCCAGCCAAACCCGCCCCCGACGATAGCCAGCCCCCATGTGATGCGCCGCTGAACGACGCTATCCGTCCAGAGAGCGGCGAACTGATACAGAGCGACGAAGAGCAGCATCCCGCCGACCAGCCGCGCCACGTGAAAGACAAGGATCACCGGCAGGCCGAGCAGCCGCGCCAGATGCCCCAGCCCCAGATAGAAGGTGAACAGGAAAACCCCTCTGTGCGGCTCCGGCGTATAGGGTAGATGGAACAGCCACTCACCAGCCGCACCCTGGGCCATCTTGGCCTGATAGGACGCGCCATCAATGGGGTTGACGAGGACGCCCATAAAATGAGCGTCGGGAGCCGCCGCCGCATAGGCCCACATGAAGGGGATGGAGATCATCACCAGCAGCAGAGCGCCCGCGACGAACACCCAGCCCCACTCTTCGTTCTCGATCACGCCCTGAGCCATCATGTGCCTGTATCCGGTTTGCAGACGGGCCTTCTGACCGCGACCGGCCAGAAGGGGCCGAACGCCCGCGAAGGCCTTCACCTCGACCCGATTCTCACTTCTCGACACCGACATTATTCAACGCCCCTGAACGATCACAATCAGACCTCGCCGTGCGTCATCCGATGGCCCGTCACATCTTCACAGACTGCTGGCATGCCCCCCCGGCAGGCAGCATGGTTGCTACCGCACTTCTGCCAGTAGTATAATGTGCCAGCCGGGGCGATAAAAGTAGGGTTTCCCTCTATATGTCGCCGCCGGAGGGCGGGAAGATGAGAGATATCTACACAATCCTCAGCAATTCTCCCGCCGGAGAGGTGTTACATTCCTGTAAAGAATCTTCCCGGAAGGAAAGAGGCTCCACCGATTTCCAAGCTTACCCGTCACTGGCATTCAGACCTACCCACCGGACGGATGAACCATCGTGAGCCAGGCTGCAACACTCTACCAGTTACAGACATTAGATAGCGAGATCGATTCCATCCGCCAGCGTCTGGCCGAGATCGGCCAGTTGCTCGAACAGAACGAGGCTGTCCGGGCCGCCCAGACCGCGCTTGAGCAAAGCGAGGAAGAACACCGGCGCTGGCAAACGCGCCTGACCGATCTGGAGCTGGAGCGGGCGCATCTCAAAGAGGAGACCGCCGCCGCAGAAAAGCGGCTCTACTCCGGGAAGATCACCAACCCGCGAGAACTGGCCGATCTGCAGGGGAAGGTGAGAGAACTGAACCAGCGCTATGAAGACCTTGAGGAACCCCTGATCGAGGCCATGCTGTATGTCGAGGAGAGCAGCCAGGCAATGGCCGAGGCAGAGGCCGCCCTTGAACGAGTCCGGGCCGAACAGGCCAGCGCGACGACGGCCCTCAGCGATGAGCAGGCCCGCCTCTCCGACCGGCTGAAGGAACTGGAGGCCCAGGTCGAACAGATCCGCGCCCAGATAGAGGCGGAGCATCTGGCCCGATACGACAAGCTCCGGCAACGGCTCAAGGGGGGGATAGCCGTTGTCGCCGTCCGAAACAACGGCTGCGGGGTGTGCGGTGTTCAGTTGACATCGCGACTGGTGCAGCAGATCCGGCACGGGCAGGTGCTCACCTGCCCGACCTGTGGCCGCATTCTTTATATTCCATAGCGAGGTAGAGCCCATGTCCATTGACCCGCTCTCGCTGATCGCAGGTGCTGTGGTAGCCGTCGTGCTGGGAGTCCTGATCTACAGCCAGAGGGATCGCATTAACGCGCTGCGGTCATCCGTTGAGCGGCAGGCAACCGCGACCCGCCAGCGCCTCTCCCGATCAGCCGATGCGCGATACCGCGAGGCGGTGCTGGAGATGGCAAACGGCCTGCACCTGGCGGGGCATCTCGTCCCTCTGGAGCAGATCGCGGTGATCCCGCGCACGTACACCCTACCCCGCCCCTACGACCCGCAGGAAGAAGAGGCCGCCGAAGAAAGCCCGCTCGGCCTTGTCCCCCTGATCCCCGACTGGCCGCAGGCAGCAGGCCCTTATCAACTTCCGGGCATCCCGCTTGAGCGGGTTCTGCGGGGCGACGACGGCATCGCTCTGCTGGGGTTGCCCGGAAGCGGGCGCACCGTCACGCTGGCCCTGATCGCGATCCTCATCGCCCGACAGGAGGAGGACAACCAGCCCGGCGGGCTGCTCGACGAAGCACGCCTGCCGCTTCTGGTGCACCTGACCGACGTAAACCTCGACCCGGAGGCGCTGGGAGAGGAAGCCGACCCGCTGGAGCCGCTCATCGCGGCGGCCCGCGTCCGGCTGAAGGGACTGGCGGGCGGCATCCTGAGCGCCCTGCGGGGGCAACTGGCCGCCGGTCAGGGGGTGATTCTGGCCGACGGGTGGGACGAACTGCCCCCCGCGCGGCGGCGGCAGGTGGCGGCCTGGTTGCAGGTTCTGATGACGGCCTACCCCGGCAACAAGCTCGTGGTGGCAGGCCCGGTGAGGGGTTATCGGCCTCTACAGGAGATCGGGCTGGCCCCCGTTTTC
>DRKO01000316.1 GCA_011051745.1 Chloroflexota bacterium
GAGATCAACCGCCGTGCCACCACTGTTCCCACCGGCAATCGAGGCGTCGGTTTTGATGATCACCCGCTGCATCTCCCCGGCAACGGTAGCGCTCTCGAAGCCGCTCACAGAACCGGTGGTAAAGGTGATGGTCTCTCCCCCTACCCCCGGATAGCCAAAGATGAAGAGTCGATCCCCCAGCCGCAGACTGTCCGAATCGCCGGTCTCCAGATAAGGGAGGTCTGTCGGGCTGACGGGGTTACCGTCCATGTCCGTCACCACGCGCAGGATGGCGAGGTCCAGGTCCTCATCAAAGTGGGTGACTTCGGCGATGTACCGATCCTCCGGTGGACGATCGGGACTGGTGCTCAGGCGAATGATCAGAGTCGGTGCGCCACAGGCCACATGGCAGTTGGTGATGATCTCTCCCTCCGGGGAGATGATCGTGCCGGAGCCAGTCCACAGGGGCTGAAAGAACCCCCCAGAACCCTGTGCCGCGATGATCTGAACGGAGGCCGGAACGATTCGCTCGATCTGATCCGGCGAAAGCTCGACCACCGAGGCATCGGAGGGCGATGGCACTTCCACCGAAGGGGGTTGACCATCTGAGGTGGTCTGCTCCACCGGCTGGCCCGATTCGAGAAGCTGTTCCGGTTGAGACGCAGAAGTCCCTGCCAGACCCGGCAGGTTACAGGCCAGCGCAGCCAACGCCAGTATCACGACTACCAGTTTCGCTCGACGCATAGGGCTCTCCATCCCTGGCTCTATCATCGCTACTCACCTGCCCCGGCCTGAAACTGGACCGATTTCAAAAGCTGTTCATAACGGGGGAGCACTTCCTCGAAAGTCCCTCGCTCCGCCTCGTAGCGGAATATGTAAAGGCGTGTCCCGACCAGCACGTAGGTTTCCACCCCCCGAACCACCGAGGGGCCATTAGCCGTAGCGGCCACGTACTCATATTCCACCCGGATAGCCGGATAGCCGTCCACGCTCATCCCCTCCTGACGGGAAAGCTGAGTGTAGAACGGATCCTGCTGTTCGATACGCGCCAGGCGTTCCACCACCAGGAAATCAAGGGGGGCCTCAGAGCGAAGCTTTTCATTCGTCACAGCCAGCACAGGCTTGAACAGCCCCCCGGCGGTCAGGTCACGCAGGGTGACTTCGCCGGAGCCGCCGGTCTGGATCGCCCAGCGGGCAGGATAGCGAAACCAGACGGGCATCTCCTCACCGTCATAGACCACCGCCCGGCCACGAACGGCGATTCCGGTTCCCAGCCCGACCAGCAGAGCGACGACCAGCGCGCCGATCAGAAGCGCATCATAGCGAAGGTGAATATCCCACGGCATCTCCAGCGAGCGGGCGTGGGCCTGAAGCGAGACGGTCGTCAGATCGCCCCGCGCACGCAGCAACGCCCGCCGGAAAACGGCGAACAGGACAGCCCCGACCACCAGCGCCAGCACAAAGGCCGCTCCCAGACTGTACCAGGGATTAAAGGCCAGCCTGCTGGAAAGTTCATCCCGGAGCACCTGATAGACGCCGTTCAAGAGGGTGACGATGCCCAGCCCCTGAGCCATCCAGCCCAGCTTCTTGCCGTCAATCTTGACGCGGCCCAGATAGTACCCGCTGACCGCCCCCAGCGCCCCGTGCACCAGAGCGTTATCCACCGCCCGGATCGCACCGGCAAGCGGGATCACACCGCTGGAGCGGAGCACAAAGTCAGCCGTCAGGACGGTTGCAAAGCCCAGCCCTGACGCCAGCCCGTACACGATCCCATCTGGATGGCGGTCGAACTCATCCGTTCCCAGCACCACATAGCGCACCATCGCCACCTTGAGCACCTCCTGAATCAGAGAGATGCTGAGGATGGTCAGCAGCAGGCGCACGGGCAATGAAGGGAACTGGGAGATCGCCCCCTCGATGGGAATCACAATCGGAGAGGTGACGGCTGCCGCAGCCAGCGCCCCGAAGGCAAACACCCGCGCCACCAGCCGCTTGGGCTCCGGCTCCGAGCGATCCTGCTGGTAGAAGAACCCCAGCCAGATCAGAGCCGGGATCACAGAGAGAAAAACCCCCAGCAGCACGATCCCGCTGCTGTCGGCTGGCACGGGAATAAGAGCGGCAAGCCCGATGAAGACCGCCAGTGAGACAAGCGTAATCAGGCTGGATACCCATATACTGCGGCGCAGAGAGATCGCTTCTTCCAACGCCTATCTCCTCCTTGCTGGCTGTGGAGTCCTGCCGGAGTGCCAGGGTGCGGACAGCTTACATCAAGTAACCAGACGTTGCAAGCCCGGCCAGAAACACCGGGGGAGAAGTATCGCCGCGACCCCGGGGTCGCTCAGTGTGAGAAGAGGAGCCGCCTTCACTCGGCAGCCGACGGCTGATCCGGTTCCGGCGCAGCGAGGCCCAGCAGAACCCGCCCCCGCCTGATGTCCTCCTGCACCTGAGCGACCAGTTCTTCCACGCTGTTGAATTTCTGCTCGTCGCGCAGACGGGCCACAAAGTCCAGCGCCATCTCACGCCCGTACAGATCGCCGGAGAAGTCGAGCAGGTGGGCTTCAACGATAATGGCGGTTTGAGAACCATCAAATGTAGGGCGGAGGCCCACGTTGATCACTGCCGGTACGCGCTGCCCGTCAACGAGCGCCCAGCCGGCATAGACCCCGCGAGCCGGTATAGCCTGCTCTCTGGGGAAAGAAAGGTTGGCCGTCGGGATACCAATGGTGTGCCCGCGCCGCGCCCCTTCGACCACCCGTCCCGGCACGCGGTGAGGACGTCCCAGCAACCGCGCCGCCTCCGCGACATCCCCCCTGCGCAGCGCCTCGCGCACGCGGCTGCTACTGACCCGTTCGCCGTCGGCTTCCATCATGTCCACAACACGCACCTCAAATCCATGCAGGCGGCCCTGCTCCCGCAGGAAGGCAACATCACCCTCCCGCTTATAGCCCAGCGCGAAATCCGGCCCCACCCAGAGCGATTGCATCTTCAGGTGATTCAGCAGGCGCCGGACAAAATCAGCGGCGCGGATCTGCCGGACCTCCTCATTAAAGGGGTGGGTCACCACCAGATCAACGCCCAGTTCGCCCAGCAGGCGGGCTTTCTCGTCTGGAAGCGTGAGGTAATAACCGGGCTGAAAGCCGCGTATCACCATTTCAGGGTACGGGTAGAAGGTCAACACAACGGCGACCCGTCCGGCGGCCCGCGCGTGATCGAGCAGGTGGCGGATCAGATGCTGATGCCCCCGGTGGACGCCATCAAAGACGCCGATCGTGACCACCGACGGCTGCGAGAGGTTGACTTCCTCTAATGACCTGACATGTCGCATCATTTGGCTCCAGATACCGCGCCCTCAAC
>DRKO01000317.1 GCA_011051745.1 Chloroflexota bacterium
CCGCTCCCCGCCTCCGGTGCATATCTGCGGACCGCCCTCTGCGCCGCGCCGATGGCTTCCCCCATCCAGGCGACCGGATGATAGACGCCGGGCGGGTCGCCCGCCAGAGCATCCAGCAGCAGGGCCAGCAGCAGGGTCGCCGCCCGGTCGCTCAAAACTCGATCCCCGGCTGCCCCATGATGCCTTCATCGAAGGGGTGTTTGATCTTCGACATGTTGGTGACGAGATCGGCGTATGTGGTCAGCTCCGTTGGCGCATCGCGCCCCGTGATGATCAGGTGCAGATCGTCCGGTTTGTTGGCCTTCAGCCAGTTGATGACCTCCTGCAGGTCGAGCCAGCCATACGCCAGCGCGTAAGTGAATTCATCCAGAATGATGAGGTCATAGTCGCCGCTTGCGATCTTCTCTCTGGCGATCTCCCAGCCTCTCAGGGCGCGGGCGGTCGTCTCGTCCATGTCTTTAGACCGCCACGTCCAGCCGTCGCCCGTGCTGATCCACTCGATGCCTTCCATCTTCCGGGCCGCCCTGACCTCGCCCCATTTGCCTGTTTCGCTCTTCAGGAACTGGATCATGCAGACCCGCATCCCGTGCCCCCAGGCACGTATCATCGTGCCCAGCGCGGCGGTTGTTTTGCCCTTCCCGTGCCCTGTGTAGACGATCACAAGGCCTTTGCGTCTTCCGTTTCGTCGCTCCTCACGAGTCACTGTCCGTCGCTCCTTGCCTGCTTCCGGGGGATCGCCGTCACTCTTTCCCGGAAACACCCGCTTCGTCAAAAGTTGCCATCTCCGCCAGAATCTTGCACGCCGCCTCCGCCAGTGAGATGCCCAGCGCCGCGCCTGTCCCCTCGCCCAGCCGCAGATCGAGATCGAGCAACGGCTCAAGGCCCAGCCACTCCAGCATAAGGGCGTGCCCGCTCTCCTGTGAGCGATGCGCCGCGATGAGGTAGGGACGCACAGGCGGCGCGATCACTACCGCCAGCATCGCCGCCGCTGTCGAGATGAACCCGTCAACCACCACCGGCCTGCGATGCGCCGCCGCGCCCAGAATAACGCCCGCCAGCCCCCCGATCTCGAACCCGCCCACTTTGCTCAGCACGTCCAGCCCGTCGGCGGGGTCTGGCGCGTTGACTCTGAGGGCGCGTTCAATGGCATCAATCTTGCGTTGCAAACCGGCATCGTCAACGCCCGTGCCCCGCCCGGCGATCTCTGCGGCGGGCCTGCCCGTCAGCGCGGCGGCGATTGCCGCCGAGGGGGTGGTGTTGCCGATCCCCATGTCGCCCGTCCCCACGATGTCCAGCCCGCGCTCGATCTCGGCTTCGACGACCTCCACACCGGCCCGGATCGCCTGCACTGCCTGCTCGCGCGTCATCGCCGGGCCGGTTGCTATGTTCTGCGTGCCATAGCCGATCTTCCTGACGATCAGATCGGGGTGTGGTTCCAGATCGACCGCAACCCCCATATCAACCACCACGTTTCGCGCCCCCACATGGCGGGCCAGCACGTTGATCGCCGCCCCGCCGCTCAGAAAGTTGAGCACCATCTGGGGCGTCACCTCCTGAGGGTAAGCGCTGACGCCCTCGGCAACCACGCCGTGATCCCCGGCCATGGTGATGATCGCCCGCTCCCGGATGATCGGGATCGGTCGCCCCGTGATCCCGGCCAGTTGGATGGAAAGCTCCTCCAGCCGTCCGAGGCTGCCGGGCGGTTTCGTCAGCGTATCCTGCCGGGCGCGTGCTGCGGCTGCGGCCTCCTCATCAAAGGGCGGGATTCCTGCGATGATGTCTTCTGGCATGGCTCATCCTTCTTGTTGTTGTGAGGTTCAGGGGCCCGGATGTCCCGTCTTTCCTGTCGCTCTCCGGGAAACGAACAAAGCGACTTCCCGTCAGAAAGTCGCTTCATAAACCAGACCCCGCCATCCGGCGGGGCGAGCAGGTTCACACTCAGCCCCTTTCCGCGAAGGAAGCTCTCGAGCTATTGCGGCGGAGGCGGGGTATCGGGCTTGCGACGAACTCGCCGTTCATCGCTCACCGTTGCGGGACAGCGCCGGACTTCCACCGGTCTTCCCCTCTTGTGCACAGCGCATCCGGGCGGCCTGTGCGCCTTCGCCTGATTGGGTTGTTTTTAATCCGGGCCTTCAGCGTCAGGGGAACACGGCTCGTCTTCCCCTTCCGTTCCGCCGGTAGTATACACCGGCACAGGCGGGCTGCAAAGCCCCTCCCTCCGCCTGTCGCTTTCCGCCGGAAGAGGCTCCTCCTTTTACGCGGCTGTGCTATAATCAAGGGCAGAGATCACATGGCGGCAGACAGGGGCAGCAGAACGGGAAAGCTACTCTGAAGGGGCTGGTAGCAGCTTCGATGCGTCTTCCGGTCTGTGGTATAATGAGTCTCCCTGAACCGAGAGACACATCAGATTGCCAGCTACCGCACTGGAGGCGGCAAGGGTGGAACTGGTTAGAGTTGATATTGACAGCATTCGCGTGAGCCTTATGTCGCAGGATCGCGTCGTGGTGCTGAAAGATCGCGAGTCTGAGCGTTACCTGCCGATCTGGATCGGCCCTTTTGAAGCAGAGGCCATCCGGGTTGAGTTGCAGGGAATGGAAGTAACACGTCCCCTGACCCACGACCTGCTCAAGGCGGTGATCAGCCAGTTAGGTGGCGAGGTGGAACATGTCGTGGTCAATGATCTGAGAAACGACATCTTCTACGCCACCCTGAAAATCCACGTCAACGGTCGGGTCGTGGAGATCGACTCGCGTCCCAGCGACGCCATCGCGCTGGCCGTGCGGCTCAAAGTCCCCATCTACGTGGCCGAGTCCGTCATGCAGCGAGCGGCGATTGAGCCGGAGGAAGAGATCGAGACCGAGGCCGATGTGGAGGAAGACCTCTCGCTCGAATCCGGCGAACCGGAAGAAGGCGCAGAGGGGGAAGACCTGGGCATCTTCAAGGACTTTCTGGATACGCTCGATCTCGACGATCTGGGCGATGACGAATAGCGACCCTCCTTTCATTCTCTGAGTGTGTCGGTTCAAGCGGGGCTGCAACAGCCCCGCTGCCTTGTCTGGCAGAAGGTTAAGTTCTGGTATAAATGTCTCAGTCATCCGCCGGGCTACGCGCCGATCAACTGGCCCCCCACAGTGTCGAAGCGGAAGAAGCCGTCCTGGGGTCTATCCTCATCAACCCCGATGCTCTGTTTGAAGTGCTCTCCTTCCTGCGGAGCGAGGATTTCTTCATCGTCCGCCATGCGTGGATATGGGAGGCGATCCTTAAGCTCCACGAGCGCCGCGATCCGATTGACTACCTGACCGTCGTCACCGAGCTGGAGCAGATGGGCCGTCTGGCCGAGATCGGCGGCGCGGCCTATATCCTCAGCCTGATCAACAAGACCCCCTCCGCCCTCAACGTCGAGGGCTATGGCCGCATCGTGGAGCGGATGGCGATCCGCCGTCGCCTGATCGAGGCCGCCGGGCAGGTCGCCCGCGCCGCCCACTCCGAAGAGACGAACATCGAGGAGGTCATCAATCAGGCCGAGCGGGCCATTTTTGAGGTCACAGAGCGACGCCTGACCCGCGAACTGGTCCCCGTGAAAGACGTGGTTAGCGACTACTTCGACCACGTGAGCTTCATGGCCCGTCATCAGGAGATGGTGATGGGCGTCCCGACGGGCTTCACCGATCTGGATCGCCTGCTGGGGGGGATGCAGAAATCCGACCTGATCATCATCGCCGCCCGGCCCGGCATGGGCAAATCCAGTATGCTTAACACCATCCTCCTGAACGCGGCCCGCCTCCAGCAGCGCGTCGCGCTCTTCAGTCTGGAGATGAGCAACGAGCAACTGGTACAGCGCTTCATCAGCGCCGAGACGCGCATCCCCTCCCATAAGCTCCGTGAGGGCAGGCTCGACGAGAAGGACTGGGCGGAATTCGTGAAGGCCACCGAGCACATCAGCTCGCTACCGATTTATCTGGACGACACACCGGCACTCAGTACGCAGGAGCTGCGGACAAAGGCCCGCCGCCTCTTTTACGAATACGGGCTTGACCTGATCATGGTAGACTACCTGCAATTGATGACCACGCCCTTCAGGACGGATAATCGGGTGCAGGAAATCTCCTACATCTCGCGTGCCCTCAAGCAACTGGCCCGCGAATTGAACGTGCCGGTCGTCGCGGCGGCTCAGCTTTCGCGGGCGGTCGAGCAGCGCAATGACAAACGTCCGGTGCTCTCCGACCTGCGCGAGTCAGGGAGCATCGAGCAGGACAGCGACGTGGTGATCTTCATCTACCGGGACGCCTATTACAACCCCGACACGCCGGACGGAAACCGGACCGAAGTTCACGTTGCCAAGCACCGGAACGGCCCGACCGGTGTGGTGGACCTGGTCTTCATTCCGGAGTTGACGCAGTTTCGCGACGGGGTGCGGCGCGATATCAATCTGGACGAGGTATGAAAGGGTTTGCCGGGTTCCCGCTCAGGGGGCGCATGGTCAGGATTCCGGGGCTGTTTTTCAGCGAGTTGTTGCCGCAGATCGACAGCCTGCCGGAGCTGAAGGTCACGCTTTACTGCCTCTGGCGGTTGCAGCAGAAGGGGCGGAGGGTGCCCTACCTCTGGCAGCGCGAGATTCTGGCCGATGAGATGTTCATGAACGGGCTGGGCAGTCATCGCGAGGAGCAGGAAGCCGCCCTGCTGGACGGGCTGGAGCGGGCCGTCGCACGCGGAACGCTGCTACACGCCCGGATCGGCGAGCAGGAAGGGCAACAGGGTGATCTCTACTTCGCCAACACACCGCGCGGACGGGCGGCCATCGAGGGCCTGCAGAAGGGAGAATGGGCGCCGGAGAGCGCTTACGACCCGCTCACCGGCCTGAACATCGAACGCCCCGCCATCTTCACCCTCTACGAGCAGAATATCGGCCCCCTGACGCCCCTCATCGCCGACCACCTGCGCGATCTGGAAGAGACCTTCCCCCGCGAGTGGATCGAGGAAGCGATAGAGATCGCGGTGGCGCGGAACAGGCGCAGCCTCGCCTACATGAAAGGCATCCTGAGGAAATGGCAGGCGGAAGGCCGCGCCGGGGCTCAGGGGCAGGGGCAGGACTGGCGCAGTTACCTTGATAGCCGTTACAGAGATGAGTTCGATTACTGACGATGAGCTACTCTGACCGACATTACGGGGCGGGAGACCCGGACTGCCCGATCTGCGGTGGGCTGGGTTATATTCGCTACGACGTTCCGGAGGATCATCCCCACTTCGGGCGCGTCTTTGATTGCGAGTGCCGTCGGGCCCGCGTCGAGGCGCAGCGACAGGCCTACCTGCGGCGGATGGGCGGGCTGGAGAGCCTGGCCGACAAAACGCTTGACTCCTTCAACCCCGACCTGCCGGGCCTCCCTGAGCAGCAGCGGGCCAGCCTGCGCCGTGTTTATGAGCGCGTCGCTGCCTACGCGGAGAACCCGCAGGGCTGGCTGATCCTCACCGGCGGCTACGGGTGCGGCAAAACGCATCTGGCCGCCGCCATCGCCAACGCCCGGATCGAGGCCGGGGAGCCGGTTCTGTTCGTCACCGCCCCCGACCTGCTCGACCACCTGCGGGCGGCCTTTAATCCGGCGGTGGCGCAGAGCGAGTCTTACGACGCACGTTTCCGCGAGGTGCGCGATACGCCCCTCCTGATTCTGGACGATCTGGGGATCGAAAGCCCGACCCCCTGGGCGGTCGAGAAGCTCTATCAGATTCTCAACCATCGTTACAACGCCCGCCTGCCGACCGTGATCACCACAAACCACAATCTGGACGAGCTGGAGATGCGGCTCCGCTCGCGCCTGTACGATCAGCAGGTGAGCGAGATTCTGGTGATCACCGCCCCCGACTACCGGACGCAGGCCGGGTTTGCCTCGCAGCAGGGCGACCTCAACGCGCTTGGCCTGTACAACCACATGACATTTGAAAGCTTCGAGTTGCGCCGCGACCTCACCAGAGAGGAGCAGGAAAACCTCCGGCGGGTGCTGGAGACGGCCCGGAGCTTTGCGCAGAATCCGGAAGGCTGGCTCGTTCTGATGGGGCCTTACGGCTGCGGGAAAACGCATCTGGCCGCCGCCATCGCCAATGCGCAACTGGCAGGTGGCACGCGGGTGCTGTTTATCACTGTGCCGGACCTGCTCGATCATCTGCGGGCCACCTTTGCGCCGGACAGCCACATCTCTTACGATAAGCTCTTTAACGAGGTGAAGACGGCTCCCCTCCTGATCCTGGACGACCTGGGAACCGAATCGGCGACCCCCTGGGCCAGAGAGAAACTCTACCAGCTTTTCAACTATCGCTACAACGCCCGTCTTCCGACCGTGATCACAACCGCCCACAGGCTGGAGAACCTCGATGCCCGGCTGGTAACGCGCATGCGCGACAAACGCCTGAGCACACTGCTGGTTGTGGGCGTTCCGGCTTATGTGGGGGCGCGGCAGAAGTAGATCACATCGCCGCGTCCGGGGCTTTCAGAAAGCAGGAGAGAGTCAACGATGCTACGCCGATACGCTTTCTGGGCAGCCGGGGTGCTGCTCATTGTGACGGGATGCCGGGCCGCACCGGCCACCACTCCAGATGATCCTGCGCCGGCCACCGAGACTCCGGAGGTGGCGACGGAGCCTCCTCCGGTTGCCGGACGACCGGACGAACCGGCCTCGCCCGATCAGTTCCGGGCCGACTCAGCCGAACACATAGCGGCCACAGGCCGCCCCCAGTTGATCGAGTTCTTCGCCTACTGGTGCAGCGTCTGCAACGCGGCGCGGCCCACCGTGCACCGTCTGGAGGCCGAGTACTGGGGCCGGATTGATTTCGTCTATCTGGACATTGACGATCCGGCCAATCAGGAGGCCATGCAGGCTTACGGCTTCACCGCTCAGCCTCTGTTCGTCTTCATTGACGCCGACGGCAACGAGATCGAGCGCTGGTTCGGCTACACAGGCGAGACGGCCTTCCGCGAGGCCTTCGACGAGTACCTCAACTCACACTAGGGCGGGGTTCCCGGCAGCGAAACAGGAGACAGAATGCGCGTCCTTTTGCAGCGAGTCAGCAAAGCGTCCGTTTCGGTGAACGGGCAGGTGGTCGGCGCGATTGGGCAGGGCTTCGTCGTTCTGGTCGGAGTGGGCCACCACGACGGCGAGGAACAGGCCGCCTGGCTGGCGAGGAAGATCGCCGGGCTGCGCGTCTTTGAGGATCAGGCGGGCAAGTTTAACCTCTCGATCCGGGACGTGGGCGGCGCGGCGCTGGTGGTCTCTCAATTCACCCTCTACGCCGACACGCGCAGGGGACGCCGTCCGGCCTTCGTGGACGCCGCCCCACCGGAGATCGCAGAGCCGCTGGTGGAGCGTTTCGCCGGGTTGCTACGCGCCGAGGGCGTCCCCGTTGAGATGGGGGTCTTCGGGGCGCGGATGCTGGTTGAGATACACAACGACGGACCGGTCACGATCTGGATCGAGCGTGAGTAACGCTCTCCCCCTGCCCGCGCTGAGATAACCCGCCTGACACCCTACGGCTCGTCGTCCGCCGACCGGCCCCGGAAGGGGTCAATGGGGCGGAAACCGCTCACCGGCTGGCCTTTGCCTGTGCCTGCTGGCGGCATGGCAGGCTTCTGGGGGCTGGCTCCTGAAGAGGGCGGGGAGGGCGTCGGAGACGGAGGAGGAGACACAGGACGGGCGGCGGGGCTGGCACGCCGCGATCTGCCCACCTGACGGGCGATCAGATACAGCCCGACCGTCAGCGCAAGAATCGCGCCCCCTGTGGAGGGCGGGAAGCGGATCGCAAGGATGCCTGCAACCCCAAAACCGGCTGCCAGCCACAGCAGCACGTTCAGGCGGCGGAAGACCCGCCACGCGGCCAGACAGATCACTGCCAGCGTCACGTACAGGATGACGTAGAACAGCCAGACCTCCG
>DRKO01000318.1 GCA_011051745.1 Chloroflexota bacterium
CAGGAGCCGGTGCAGCAGATCGTGGGCCTCTACATTGAGGAGCAATACGCGCCCCCGCCGCCCACGCCGATGCACCGCGACCGGGCCAATACCTATGCCCGTGAGGCATGGGAGAAGGCGCGGCGCACTTTCCTGATTGCCGCCCTGCGCCGCACGGTGAAGCGGCTTGTTCCCTTCCGATGGGGAGATGGCGGGGAATCGGAATAAAGGGGCCTCAGAGGATCAGCTCACCCTCGATCACAACCACCACCTGCCCGCCGACCCGCACCTCGACCACCATCCCGTCCCGGATATCCACCTCCACCTCGATCAGGCTGGGGCGTCCCATCTCAAAGCCCTGCTCGATCACCATGTGGGTGGTGGAAGCCTCTGGATCGTAGTCGAAAACGCCGTTCGCCAGCAGATACGCGCCCAGTGCTCCGGCCATGCTGCCGGTGGCCGGGTCTTCATAGACGCCGACCAGCGGATCGAAGTTCCGCACGTGGACATGGTGGGCCTTGTCCAGCGTCTCCAGCGTGAACACCTCCCCGCCGGTGACGCTCATTGAGCGGCAGATGTCGTTGAAAAGCCCCACGTTGAGCTTGACCCGCTGGATCGCATCCAGCGAGCTCAGGGGGATGATCAGGCCGGGCAATCCGGTTGAGAAGACCTGAGCGGGCAGGTCGGGGTGAATATCCGACGGTTCCAGCCCCAGCGCCTTCGCCAGTTGGGGCTTATCCGTGAACACCTCGCCGTGCCGGGCCTCGTCCTGCGTCATCACCGCCCGGTTGGTGACGCCGTCCCCGTCGGTGATCAGGTCAACCGGCAGCGTACCCACCCCCACCTGCTGCCAGACGCGCGTAACCGGCCCCGTGATCTCATAGCGGCCCAGATACGCCAGCACGATGTGCGTCCCGATGGTGGGATGCCCGGCGAAGGGGAGCTCAGTTGAGGGGGTGAAGAAACGCACCCACACGTCGGCGCGTGGGTCGGTGGGGGGCAGGACGAACGTCGTCTCGGAGAGGTTCATCTCGCGGGCGATCTTCTGCATCTCGTCGTCGCTCAGCCCTTCTGCGTCGGGAAAGACGGCGACCGGGTTCCCGCCGAAGATGACCTCGGTAAACACGTCCGCCTGGATGAACGAGTAGCGCCGCACCTGTGAACCCTCCCTGTACGGTTAGAAGACGGTTTGACAATCACCGGCCTACATTGTAACACAGACGCGCCCCGGCAGGTAGTTTGTGAACTTCGCTGTCGTCCCTTCATCTCGCCCCTGTGGAACAAAACCCTCCGCCGCAGTATAGTCAGGTCTGAAAACACCGCTCAACCGGAGGTAACCGCTATGGGGGAACTCGAACACTTCCGCCGCCGCAAGGATCAGTTCTTCAGGCACGATCCCCACTCGCCGCTCACGCCGGAGCAACAGGAGCTTTTCAAAGGGCTGACCTATTACCCCGAAAACCCCGCTCTGCGCTTTGAACTGGAGATCGAGCCGTTCGAGGAGCAGGAACCGGTCGCCATGCAGACCAGTACCGGCGATGTGGCCGGGTATATTCGCTGGGGGCGCATCCACTTTGAAGTGGACGGCCAGCCCGCCGAACTGACCGTTTACGCAGCGCAGGGGGGCGGCGGGTTCTTCCTGCCCTTTATGGATGCCACCAGCGGGGATGAGACGTACAGCGCCGGGCGCTATCTGGAGATCGAGCCGCTATCCGATGGCCGGTTTCTGGTGGATTTCAACATGGCCTACAATCCCTACTGCGCCTACAACGAGCGCTGGAGTTGCCCCATCCCGCCCGAAGAGAATCGTCTGACGGTCCCCATCCGGGCAGGGGAGAAGCTGCCCGCCGGAGAATGGGCAGAACCGGGCGGACAGGACCCGTAGCGATCTTCCCCCGCCGGACTTGACTTCCGTCCCGTTCCATGCGATAACACCTTCACTATATCTCCTTTAAAATCAAGCGCCGGGGACGGCTTCGCACGGCTCCCGGCAAACCCTGGGAAGGGGAGAGTGATGAGCACGCCTTACGACGGTAAAATCGGCCTCTGGCACTTCAAGGGTGAGAAAGTCGGCGAGGCGACAATCGAAGAACTGGCGGACACCGTCCGCCAGTGGGCCCCCGCCGCCGATGCGATCTGGGTCAAGACCAGCGACGGCGATAGCTGGGAAGGCGTATTCGATGACAAAGACGCGATGGCCGTCCGCAACGCCGATGATCTGGCCCGCTGGGTGCGCATTCTGGCGGATAAGGGGCTGGAATGCCACGCCTGGGCCAACGTTACGGGAGAGAACATCTCCGGCGAGATCGCCCGCATTGTCGAAGCGGCCCGCGTGCCGGGCATCCGCTCGATGATCATTGACGTGGAGCCATTCGAGAGCCACTGGCAGGGAAGCCGGGAGGACGTGATCGCCCTGATGACAGGCGTCCGCGAGCGGCTGGGGGATGACTTCCACATCGGGATCAGCGTTGATCCGCGTCGGCAGCACTACAACTCCATCTATCCCGACGCCTGGCGTCCGTTCGTGGACAGCGTTCACCCTCAGGTGTACTGGGTCTCGATGGGGCGCGATCCGGAAGACCTGCTGGCCGAGACGTACACTGTATGGGGCGGCTACGGGTTGCCGATCTATCCCGTGTTGCAGGGCAGCGCCGATCCGACCAGCCTGCGCCGGGCGCAGGAGCTCGCCCGCAGCGTGCGCGGCGCGACCGGCCTCTCATACTGGCGGCTGGGGGTGATCGGCCCGCTCCAGTTCCCGGTGATCACGCAGGAGAAGGTCGAGGAGGAGATCGGCCCTGATAACATCATCCGCCGCTACGGCTGGGAGAAGATCATCGCGCCGGGCGAGGGCGGCTATATGGATGGAACGCACATCGGCCAGCCCAGCAGCGCGGTCTTCAAACAGTTCACGAGCGTGCGGGGGCACACCACTAAGTACAAGAAGACCGAAGCGGCCCGCGATACCGTCTGGGCTCAGTGGACTCCGGAGCTTCCAGAGCAGGGCATCTACGAAATCTCGATCTACGTGCCGGGACGCCACGCCACGACGCGCCGCGCCGAATACCACATTCACGGCATCAGAGGCGTGGGCAGCGAGTTGCTCGTCCGGCTCAACCAGTATCGCTACAGTGACCAGTGGGTCCCGCTCGTCGTCTACGAATTCGAGGCCGGGCCGAACGGGGGGCGCGTCAACCTGACCGACCTGACCGGCGAGCCCGACAAAGAGATCGCTTTCGGCGCGATCCGGTGGCGGCAGGTGATTGAACAGCATGAACCGCCCGCCGGTATCGGGTTCGACCCGCCGATCGGCACGCCGGAAGAACGGATGAGCAGCGAAGTCTGGCCGGGGGACTGGTACGACGCGACCGGCTACGCCACGTACTATACGGCGGTCGGCCCGGCCTATCACACCGGCGCAGACCTCAACCTGCCGCACGATCTGGATCGCAGAGCGCCGGTTTACGCGCCCGCCGACGGCGTGGTGACCTTCTCCGGGCGCAGCAGCGGGGCATGGGGGCGTCTCATCGTCATTCGTCACGACCCCCTGCCGGACGGGCAGGTCGTATGGAGCCGCATGGCGCACATCACCAGCCCCCTCGTGCGGGAGGGCGACCGTGTGGAGCGCGGCCAGCAGATCGCCAGCATCGGGAACGCCGAGGGGCAGCTTCCTTTCCACCTGCACTTCGACATCGCCGTGACCGACATTCTGGAGCGGCGGCCCGATCACTGGCCGGGCAACAACCTTGATCTGGTGCGCAGGCACTACGTGGACCCGCGCGAGTTCATCCTCCGGCATCGCCCGCCGGGGCGCTAACGAACGGCAGACGCTATCTTCAGCAGGGGGCGCGAAGTGTCCCGAAACACACAGGAGACACTCCTCGCTGCCCCCTGACTGTCACCTGTCAACCCGAATGCGGAAACCCTTCTCCCTGCTCCTGACTCTCTCGCTGACCGGCTGCGTGGCTCTGGCCGCCCCGCAGACCGGCTCGCCGCCCCTCACCACGCCCGACCGCGAAGCGCCGACCGGAACGCCCCTGCTGGCCTTCACCGCCACCCCCGCCCCGCTCGCGACTCCCTCGCCGGAGCCTCACGAACCGGGGGACGTGGCTTCCCTCATTCCGAACGTGACGCTCGATGTTGAATTGTTCTACCGCGAGCGCTGGATGCGCGTCCGGCAGACCGTCGAGCTGACGAACGCCACCCCCGATGTCTGGGACGAAGTCGTCTTCAACGTCCCTGTCAACGCCACCCCCGAAGCATTCTATCTGGACGCGCTGACCGTCACGCTGGACGACACGGTTCAGGAGGGGACGCCCGGCTTCTTTGCGGGGGAAACCATCCTGCGCGTGCCGCTCCCGCGCCCTCTCCACCCTGACGAGACGCTCTCCATCGAGATGCGCTATCGGGTGGTGATCCCGCCCGTCGGCCCGACCGACTGGCCGCCCACCGGCACAACCGGCTGGACGTTCGACCTGATTCAGGCCGGGGAGTGGTATCCAGCGCTGGTTCCCTATATCCAGGGGGAAGGCTGGCACACGTGGCGCTACCATCCGGTCGGCGACCCGACCTTTTACCCTCTCTCCAACACCCGCCTGACGGTCAGGACGGAGGAGGGGATCACCGTCGCGAGCGGCGGACCGGTGGGCCGGGAGGGAAACGTCTGGCGCTTCGAGGTGAGAGGGGCACGCGGGGTAGCCTTTCTGGCGAGCGACCGCTACGAGGTAGTCGAGCGGGAGATCAACGGGATTCCGGTCCGCAGCTACTACCTGCCGGAAACGCCGGAGGCCGGGCAGGCGGCCCTGAACATCGCCGCCGACGCGGTCGCTCTGTTCAGCGAACTGTACGGCCCCTACCCTTACGAAAGCCTGACGGTGGCCGAGAACGGCTTCTTTGGCGGGATGGAGTATTCAGCCCTGATCTCGATCTCGGACTACGTGTACAACACCTACACGGGCGAGCCGAACTCGTTTCTGGCGGCGCTGGTCGCGCACGAGACAGCTCATCAGTGGTGGTACGGGGCCGTCGGCAACGATCAGGCCAACGAGCCCTGGCTGGACGAGTCGCTGGCCTTCTACAGCGAACTGCTTTACTTCGAGCGCTACTATCCAGAGTACACCGACTGGTGGTGGGAGGCCCGCGTGACGCGCTTCAATCTGTCCGGGCCTGTGGACGCCACGATCTACAGCTACGAAAACAGCTCCGACTTCATCCTCTCGATGTACGGGCAGGCCGCGCTCTTTATCCACGATCTGCGGGGCATGATGGGAGATGAAGCCTTCTTCGCCTTTTTGCAGGACTACTACCGCACCTACGCCGGGCAGATCGTGACCGCCCGCGACTTCTTCGAGGCCGCCCGCCGCCACGCCGCCGTAGACCTGACGCCGCTCTTCGAGGCCTACTTCGCCAATCCAGAGCCGTAGCGCCCGGCCTGAGCCCCCGATCATAAGTCATGATATTAGCAGATATAGCGACCTATGGGCTTCCGTGCTATAATGATCCCATTACATCCGACTCTCACACTCAGGACGGACACATGGCAGACGATTCCCGCGCCCTTGTACCGGCGGAACACCGCGACGCGCTGCTCGGTCAGGCCATCGAAACCTATCTGGCCGGTCTGACGCCGAACACACAGCGGGCCTACGCCAGCCGCCTCAACGCCTTTCTCGACTGGCAGGCCGAACAGCCCCCCGCCCCGCTGATCACCCACCTTAAACGGTACGTGGCTTATCTGAAAGATGAGAAGGGCCTTGCGCCGCGCTCGGTGCAGGCGCACATCAACACCATCAAGGGGATGCTGCGCACCGCCGCCGCGCTGGAGCCCGCTCTGGCGAACGGCCTGCCCCAGCTTGAGCTCGTCAAGCCGCCGCAGGTGCGCGGCGAGCTTCACGGCCTGCGCCTCACCGCCCAGCAGGCCCGCCGGTTGCTCAACGCGCCGGGGACGGAGACCCTCAAGGGGCTGCGCGATTCGGCCATTCTGGGCCTGCTGCTGACGCTCGGCCTGCGCCGCTCCGAGATATGCAACCTGACGTGGGGGCACATCACCGAACTGGAGGGGCACAAGGTCATCGCCAACCTGAAAGGCAAGCACGGGCGTATCCGCACGCTTAAGCTGCCGGTCTGGCTGTGGCGGCTGCTGATGAGGTGGGGGGAACTCTCCGGCCTCGACACCTCCGATCCGGAGCGGCGCGTTTTTGTGCCCATCACGAAAGATGGCCGGGTGCTGACCTACCGTAAGGGCATCACCCCGCACGCGATCTATAAGCTGGTCAACCTGTACACGAAGAAGCTCGGTCTGCCCCCCGTCAAACCCCACGACCTGCGCCGGACGGCGGCGCTGCTGGCGCGGCGCGGAGGGGCGACGATTGAGCAGGTGCAGATCATGCTGGGGCACGCCAGCCCCCAGACGACCAGCAACTACATCGGCGAGTCGCTCGATCTGGACGACAACGCGGTGGACTACAACCCGCTGCGCCTGTAAGGAGGAGCCTGTGCCGCTCGATCTCCGTCTGGATGATGTCCTCGTTCTGAAGAAGCCGCACGCCTGCGGGGCGAACGCCTGGCGCATTTATCGTATCGGGGCCGACATCGGCCTCAAGTGCGAATCGTGTGGGCGGCTGGTGATGATACCCCGCAGCAGGCTGGAGCGGCGCGTCCGGCTCGTCCGGCGCGGGGACGAGACCATCAGGCCGGAACGTCTGAAGTGGTGACGATGGGGTGAGGCCCTCGAACGGGCGGGGTCATCCGGCGGCTATGGTGTTCAACCTTCGGCCAGCGGCTCCTTGAAGTCATAGATGCCGCTGTGTTTGCCCCATTGCGCCCCGCAATCCGCGCAGATCAGCCGATCCTCCCCCTCCTCCAGATCGAACGATCCGCAGGCCGGGCAACGCCAGAAGGCTCCTTTGGGAGCGGGGCTGTCCTCGCCCACCGCCTCGCTGCGCACAAAGACGCTCGGCGAAAGCTGCCACAGGTCGCCCGTCAACTGGGCCATCGAATCCAGCGCCACCAGCACACCGGTCGGGATGATCCGCTTGAGGAGGTCCAGCCGGAAGTGCGACACGGTCAGGGTGCGCCCCGGCTTAAAGCCTGCCCGTATCAGCGTCTCGCGCACATAGCGCGGGTGGAAGTCGTAATTCAGCTTCACAAACTCGACCGGCTCGGGGGTGAAGGGATTCCAGTCCTGGCGGCGCAACGCCCAGCGTGCAATCGCCTTGAGGTTCTGCTTGTTGGCGAACTCCAGCAGGAAGACGCCGCCCTGTCGCATCGCCTCACGGATGCCGCTCAGCGCGGCGAGCGGGTCCTGCATGTGGTGGAGGACGCGGACCATCGTCGCGCCGTCGAACAGGCCGGGCGCAAACGGCATCCGGTAGATGTCCGCCGCAACGTAGAGGAACCCCTCATCCCCGTAATGCTGGCGGGCAAATTCGAGCTGGGAGCGAGAGTAATCCAGCAGCACCACCTGCTTATAGCCGCTGAAGAGGGGTGTCAGGCGGCCAAATCCGGCCCCCAGTTCCAGCAATCGCTCCCCTGTCGGGGGCAGCAGGCGGCGGATGGCGATCCGCTCGACGCGGTCCTCGTACTCGCGCCCCTGCCCTTCCCAGAAGTCGGTGCGGTAGGTGGAACCCTCGTAATCGCAGATTTCGGGCCTGTGCTGTTCCGGCATCGGGCAATCCTCGCTCGCTGATATGGAGTACCCGGAACAGTAACGCGAATACCGGCCAGAGGCAAGCGGGAGGATAGATGAGCAGGGGCGAGTCGTGGCTCGCCCCTCTCAGCGACGAAAGATCGTCTGTCTCCCCTACTGGCAATCGTTCGGGCAGGTGGAGGCCGTCTCCCAGAACTCACACACGCCGTTGTTATTGCAGACCACCGTCAGGGCGCAGTCCGCCGGGCAGGTTGAGAAGCTCTCCCCCGCGTCGCAGACGCCGTTATTGTTGCACTCAGCCGTGATCGCGCAATCGCTGGGGCAGGTGGCGAGATTCTCGCCCGCGTCACACACGCCGTTGTTGTTGCAGGTGACCACCAGGGCACAGTCAAACGGGCAGGTGACGACCGACTCCCCCGTCTCGCATACGCCGTTGTTGTTGCAATCCACGCAGTCGTTGCAGGTCGAGGGCGTCTCACCCGGATCGCAGACGTTGTTATTGTTGCAGACAACTACCAGAGCGCAGTCCGCCGGGCAGGTTCCGAAACTCTCACCCGGATCACACGTGCCGTTGCCACAGCCCACCGTGCAATCCGCCGGGCAGGTCTGGTTGGTCTCGGTTCCGTTGCAGACTCCATCCCCGCAAACAGGCAGCGTTCCCGTTCCCTGTCCGCCGCCGCCACCCGCCGACACGGTAGGCGGCACAGTATCACAGGGGCTCGTATCGAGCGGCTGGGTCGGATCGTCGCACTGGGCCGGAACGCCCACACGGAGGCAGATCATCTCGCTGACGCCGGCGGAGTTGAAGGCCGAGGCGTAGTAGACGTATGTCGCCCCGCACTCGACCGAGCCATCCGTGAAGTTCACGGCATTCATCGCCGGACGGCCCATCTCAAAGCCGGGGTCATCGGTGTCAGCCAGCGCGCGGCGCAGGATGAATCCTTCCTCGTTGTCGCTGTTATCCACCCATGAGAGCGTCACCTGACGCGCTCCGGAGAGGCTGGCCGAGAGATCGGAGGGAGCCACCGGCGGGCCGGTTGGTCCGGGGGTCTCGGTTGGCGGTTCGGTGGCGGTGGGGGGCACGGTTTCGGTCGGTGGAGGTGCAGTAGGAGGCGGGGCCGCCTCCTCGGTTGCCCTGCTGGAGAGGCAGGCTGCCAGCCCGGCCACAACAAAGAGCAGCAGCACGCCGGATACGAGAGTACGCCCCACCACCATAGATTTCACAGCCGTTACGAAGCGCTTCATAATAACCTGACCTCCTTATTAGCTGTCAAGCCTGGCACATGCCGCCAGTATAGAGGATTCCCCCACCCCGCGAAAGCCGGGCACTCCGGATAAGCCGCAGGGGCTACCGGGCCGCTCGCCCCGCCCTGCACGTTTTCGGCCCCTGTGCTAGAATGATCTCCGGATGAAGTCATTGATGATCCTGGCCCACCACCAGGTAAACAGGAGGTACTCGTGAAGCGCTGGAAAGTTCTTTTCATCACACTGCTGGCGCTGCTGATAGCTGCTCTGGCATGCAACGCACCGGGAGCACGCTCCAGCGTAACGCCAACCCCTGAAGGTCGTCCTTCCGTCGTCATCTCATCTCCCCCCAGTGGAACGGAGGTTGTCCTCGGGGAGGAGGTGTTGATCCAGTCCACTTCTACCGATTCGGTAGGGGTGACACGGGTTGACCTGCAGGTGGATGGAGTTGTCGTGCGCAGCGACACGGCCCCTGACCCGCAGGGCCAGACTTCTTTCGCCCTGTTACAGAGCTGGACCCCCACCGAACCGGGCGAGCATACCCTTTCGGTCATCGCGTATCGGGCAGACGGCACGGCCAGCGATCCCGCTACCATCATGATCCGCGTTGCGGAGGGAGAGCTGGAAGCGGCCTCCACATCTGAGGCCTGCACCGTCCGCTCAAACACCAATCTGAACATCCGGACCGGCCCCGGAACCGACTACCCGATCGTCGGCATCCTGGGCGTGGGCGAGACGGCCCCCGTGATCGGACGTGATAGCGGCGCGTTCTGGTGGCAGATCAGCTATGCCGGTGGCCCCGGCGGCGTGGGCTGGGTTTCGGCAGCCTACACCGCCGAACTGGGCGACTGCACGAATGTGCCGCTGGCAAGCTACGGCCCGCCGCCCACCGAAGAAGCGACCGAGGAGCCGACTCCGGAGCCCACTCCGGAGGCCACGGAAGAGCCGGGCGCGCCGACCGCCACGCCGACCAATACGCCGGAACCCTCGCCGCCCGATCTGGTCGTCTCCTCCATCGAGATGCCTTCGTTGATCAACCTGGCGATCAGCGACGGGACGGTTGAGATCAAGGTGACGGTGACAAATGTCGGCGATCAGCCCAGCGGCCCCTTCCACACCTCCGTGTGGCCGGAAGGGCGCGGTTTCCTCATGTTCCCCGTTGATCTGGGGCTGGTCGCTACGCTGGAGGGCGGGCAGTCTATCACGCTGACGACTGACTACACCTACGACACAGCAGGCACATACACCGTCGAGGCCGAGGTTGACCCGGACAACGAGGTAACCGAAGGCGACGAGGGCAACAATATCCGGACGGTCACGGTTGAGGTTGTGTTCGAGCCGCTTTTAATACTGACGCCCATCTTCCCCGCATTCCCGATTGCGACACCGACGCCGTAAGCGGACTTTCCGGTTTCCACACGCAGGGGGACGCGAAGAAATGCGTCCCCCTGTTTTTTCTGCGCGGACGCACTGCGTGCGCCTTCGCACACGCCGCTGTGCCCCTGCTCCCCCCGCGACATTCGAGGGACATCCAGCAAGTCTCTGGACAACTCCGCCCCTCTCGTTGTAGACTCAACGCCACACTCATTGAGTCCTCTACCCTGCTACACGCTGTATCTCGTCCGCCAGCCACACAGGAGACGGTGTCCGCATGGAATCAGAAGGCCGGTTGACGGCCCGGAATCGCGAAGAGACGTTCGATTTTGTCGTGATCGGCTCCGGCTTCGGAGGCAGCATTTCCGCCATGCGCCTGACCGGGAAGGGCTATCGGGTGCTGGTGCTGGAGCGCGGCAGGCGATTCCGCGATGAGGACTTCCCCCGCACCAACTGGAACGTGTGGAAGTACCTCTGGCTTCCTGCGCTGCGCTGTTTCGGCTTCCAGCAGATGACGTTGCTAAACGGCGTGCTGGTGCTGCACGGCAGCGGAGTCGGCGGGGGGAGCCTGGTATACGCCAACGTGCTGATGGAGCCGGACGACAGAATGTTTGAAGCGCCCGCCTGGAGCCATCTGGCGGACTGGAAAACCCTCCTCCGCCCCCACTACGAGACCGCCCGCCGGATGCTGGGCGTCACCAGAAATCCCCGCCTGTGGCCTGCCGACCACGCCCTCAGGGCCATTGCAGGCGAGATGGGTCGGGGCGAGACGTTCCAGCCGACCGAGGTAGCGGTCTTCTTCGGGGAGCCGGAGCGGGAAGGCGAGGAGGTTCCCGATCCTTACTTTGGCGGGGAAGGCCCGCCCCGCCGGGGGTGCATCTACTGCGGCGGCTGCATGGTCGGATGTCGCTATAACGCCAAGAATACGCTGACTAAGAACTACCTTTATTTCGCCGAGAAGTGGGGGGCAGAAGCCCGCGCCGAAGCTGAGGTGGTGGACATCCGCCCTCTGGCGGACGGCCAGCCCGACGGAGCCCGCTACGAGGTAGTGTATCGCCGCTCGACGGGCTGGCTGTTCAGGCCGCCCCGCCGGGTACGGACGAAGAATGTGATCGTCTCGGCGGGGACGCTCGGCACGCTCAGGCTGCTGTTCCGTTGCCGCGATGTAACCGGCTCGCTGCCCGATCTCTCGCCCCGTCTGGGCGACAATGTGCGCACCAACAGCGAGGCGTTGCTTGGCGTCACGTCAAAGGACAGGCAAACCGACTACTCCGAGGGTCTCGCCATCACATCGGTTTTTCAGGCCGACGAGGTCACGGCCATTGAGCCGGTGCGCTACCCGCCTCGCTCCTCGTTCATGCGGGTGCTGGCTACCCCCCTGATCGACGCCGGGGAGCGGGGTTTTCTGGCCCGTGCCCTCATGTTACTGTGGGAGATCGTCCGCCGCCCGGTTGAGTTTCTGCACGCGAAGGTCTTTTCGCGCTGGCCGCGCCGCACGACGATCCTGCTCGTGATGCAAACCGAAGATAACCTGATGCGCCTGCGGCTGAAACGCCACCCCCTGACGCTGTTCCGGCCCGGCCTGATCTGCGAGCGCGATCCGGAGAATCCCGTCCGGGCGGAGATTCCAATCGGCCACCGTGTGACGCGTGCCCTCGCCGAAAAGACAAACGGCATCCCGCAGGGGGCGATCAACGAGAGCCTGCTCGGCATCCCGACCACCGCCCACATGCTCGGCGGTGTGCCTTTCGGCAGGGATGCCGGAGAAGGGGTGATCGGGCTTAACTGCGAGGTGCACAACTACCCCGGCCTCTACGTGGTGGACGGCTCGATCATGCCCGCCAACCCCGGCATCAACCCCAGCCTGACCATCGCCGCGCTGGCCGAGTATGCCATGAGCCAGATTCCGCCGAAGGAGGCCGGGCAGTAAGCCGCCTCAGGCCTCCTGAGTCTCTACTCCCCCGTCACGCGCTTGCTAACCGCGCGGGCCATATCGGTGAAGGCCGAGACAATGTCAATCGGCACGGGGAAGATCACCGTGCTGTTCTTCTCAACCGCGATCTCGGTCAGCGTCTGGAGATAACGTAACTGCATCGCCGAGGGGACTTCGGCAAGGGTTGCCGCCGCCTCACGCAACTGCTGGGCCGCCTGATATTCGCCTTCCGCATGGATGATCTTGGCCCGCTTCTCTCGCTCGGCCTCGGCCTGACGGGCCATCGCACGCTGCATCGTCGCCGGAAGCTCAACATCCTTCACCTCAACCAGGCTGACCTTGACGCCCCAGGGCTCCGTTTGCTCGTCCACGATCTGGGCCAGCTTCTCGTTGATGCGCTCCCGATGGGCCAGAAGCTCATCCAGATCGGCCTCGCCGATCACGCTCCGCAGGCTGGTCTGCGCGATCTGCGAGGTGGCACGGAAGAAGTCCTCCACCTGCACAACGGCCAGTTCCGGATCGATCACCCGGAAGTAGGCGACCGCGTTCACCTTGACGGTCACGTTGTCGCGCGTGATCATCTCCTGAGAGGGAATGTCGAGGGTCACGACGCGCAGGTCAACCTTCACCATGCGGTCAATGATGGGGATGATGAAGAACAGCCCCGGCCCTTTGGCCCCGACCAGCCGCCCCAGCCGGAAGATCACGCCACGCTCGTACTCCTGAACCACCCGCACGGCTGAGGCCAGCAGGCTGATACCGATCACAACCAGGCCGATTACAAGACAACTGATTATGCCGAAGATTTCCATAGGCCTTCTCCTTTAGCCGGTTAGCTTGTCCATGTGCACGCACCCGATGGGGATATTCTCATCCTGATGCAATTCTGCCGGGCGACAGAAGCTCCCGCTCCGGCAGAGCTACTCTTGAATTATAAGGGCCAATCCCCATCTGTGTCCAGCACCCCACCCTTGCGGGCAACGCGCCCTACTCCCGAATCTCAACCACCACACCATCCTCAGCCCAGTTGTAGAGCGCCTCGGCGGCGTCCAGATCGAGGATGATACAGCCGTAAGAAGCCGGACGCCCCAGCACGTCGGCCCACAGGATTTGCCCCCCGGAGAGCGTCGGCAGGCCGTGAAAGCCGTTCATGAAGCCCGGCCAGGCCTCATAAATGCCCAGAAAGTGCGGCATCGTCAGGTCCCAGATCGCGGCGTAGGCGCTCAGTTCGTGTGTCTGCACCTGAAAGACGCCCGGCTGCGTCGGAGAGCGGTCAATGCCGGTGCTGATCACGTTCTCCGCGATCAGTTCGCCGTTCTCGTAGACCCACATCCGTTGCTCGCTGATGCTGACAACGATCCGCTTACCCATCACAATCGGCAGAGGGAGCAACTCATCCTTCGAAGGGATGGTCAACACCTGCCCCGCCGAGAGGGTATCCGCCTCGAGCCCGGGGTTAGCCTCCAGAATGCGCCAGTAGGGGATGCCGACCTCCCAGCTAATCGAGGTCAGCGTGTCGCCCGGCTGGACGGTGTAGGTGGTCGGCGGGTGGCTGACGATCAGCGTGGCCGGGGTATGCGTCCGCAGGGCCTCCCGGATCGGCTCGATGCTGCGTACCGGATCGAGCGTCCGCCCCTCGCCCAGGCTGTCGTCCAGCTCGTCCAGATAGGCGGCCACCCGTTCCTCGCTGACAGCGACCTCCAGCCCCGCCTCCCCCGCCTCGACCGTGAGCCACCCGGCGATCACTTCCGGCGGGGCGGTGAAAGACCTCTCTTCATCCGTGATGGGATCGTAAACCGTGATCTGGAGCGGCGCGGAAAGCAACTGCCGGGCCTCTTCTACCGCCTGGCTGGCGTCGCTGATGCGGGGAGCGACCGGGATCAGCACCAGCGGCAGGTAGCCATCCGCCAGTGCCAGACCGGGGTCGGCGGTCAGGACGGCGAGCGTCTGCTCCACGTCGAGGGTCAGGCCCGGCCTGCCCGGCACAGCGACCACCTCCCCATCTTCCAGCCGGACGGTGGCATCCTGCGGCGGCAGGTTGACCGCTTCCGCCCACCTCTCCAGACCGGCCCGCGCCGTCTCCTCGTCGAGCGTCACCACCGGCGCGACGGCGTGCCCGTTGAGCAGGCCGTCAGCCATCTGCAGGGCCTCGCTCACCACACCCTGCCCGTGCCCCACGTCGAGGGCACGCTGAGCGGTCGCGGCGGCATCAAGCGCCAGCCCGAAATCGGAAGGAGGCGCATACCACGTCCGCTCGCCGTCGCTGAGGAGGAGGCCCCGCTCGGTGTTCCAGACGCGGTTAAGCTCGGCTGCCGCCTGTTCCGCCGTCATGCCGCCCAGCGGGACATCGCCCACGTACACGCCCGGCAGGATCAGATCGAAGACCTGAAAGTAGGCATACGCCCCGACGCTGACCATCACCAGAAGCAGGGAAACAACCGCCAGGCCGGTCGCCATGCCCAGCCCTGCCGCCCGCACCGCATAGCGATCGGGCCGGGGAGGGCCTTCTCTCCGTCCGTCTCTGCGGCGGGCCGTGGAGCGCCCGGCCATGTTCTGCGATCCGCTCATCTCTACCATGTTCTCCGCCTGCCAGATCGATCTGCCACCGTGAGCCTTCGCTCATGCCATCGCGCCCTCTGATTGTATCAGAGATCGGGATTTCCTGTCCGCCGGAGAGGCAGGCAGAGAGATCACCCCTGCGTGCTGTGTGCTCTGCTCGCATGTGCTCGTACCCGTAAAAACGAGCCGCACCTCCGCGCCATACATAATAAAAAAGCGCCCCGCGCGGGACGCTCCATCGGGGCAGCAGGCCTCTCATGAGGATCAGGGCACGCCTCACTCCCCGCTGGCCTTCTCCTCTTCCCCCTCCCGGATGATGCGGAGCACCTCGTGGGCGGCCTGATCATCAGTCACCAGGCAGCTCAGGTAGCCACCCCGCAACGCACCCACGATCGCCGGCGCTTTATGGATGCCCGCCGCCACCCCGATCACGCACTCGATGGAGCGCAGCCGCTCCAGGGAAAGGCCAATGGTACGTTCGTGGAGGGAGAGCGGCAGGATGTTGCCCTCGATGTCGTAAAAGGTGGTCAGGATATCGCCCACGCCCCCCATGGCGGTGATCTCGGCCAGTTCCTCCTCTGTCAGATAGCCGGTCTGCAACAGGCTGCACAGGGGCGGGAAGACCGTCCCGATCCCGACCAGCGCGATATCGGCCTGACGGGCGATCTCCAGACATTCGGTGATGGCGCGATCCTTCAGAAGCGCGTCTCGGGTGGCCCGGCTGTCCACCACCAGCGGCGCGGGCAGATAGATGTAATGCCCGCCCAGCATGTGAGCCAGCCAGCGGGCCAGATCGGGGCCGTCGAGCAGGGGGTTAGAGGGTGCCGCGCTGCCGGTCAGTTGCACCACGCGGACGCCCATCCGCCGCGCCGCCTGAAAGGCCCGCACCACCTGATAAACGCCCGTGTTCCAGGAGATGCCAAGCGTCATGCCATCCCCCAGCCGGTCTTCCAGCAGGCGGGCGGCGGCGCGACCCAGTGCCTCGACCACCTGAGGGTATCCCCGCGCTCCGGCTCGCACCACCTGAACGTCGTGCAGGCCGAAGGTGTGCTTCAGCCGGGCTCCCAGGTCACCGGTGCTGCCCCCCGGCCAGTGAATGGTGATATCCACAATCCCCAGCTCGCGGGCTTCGCTGAGCAGGCGTGAAACGCTGGAGCGGGAAATACCGAGCCGCGAGGCGATCTCGGCCTGGATCAGATTATCCTCGTAATACAACGAGGCGACCTCGGCCAGGAGCTGATGACGCTCTCTATCCAGGTCTTCGCCAGCAGGTTGCACATCTGGGATGGAAGGGTCGCTCTCCCGCAAGGCGTCTACTGCTCCTCCTCCTCAGCCGGGCTATCCACCTCGAAGTTGCTTTCAATGAGACGTCGGAGAGCTTCGAGGGCTTCCTCGGCGTCCTCACCTTCAGCCCGGATGGCGATCCGGTGTCCCTGATTTACGCCCAGCATCATTACTTCAAGGGCGCTCTTTGCATTCTTGAAAGGGGTATCGCGGCTGACGTTGCGAACCTCGATGGTTGCCTCAAAGGCCGCCGCGGTCTGTACGAAAAGTGCGGCTGGTCGCAGGTGCAACCCTGCTTCGTGTGTGACTTCGAGCTCTATTTCCGCCACAGGCTGCCTCACAGTGACTATAACGCCATTCACGCCCGGCTGGCAACCCCCTCATGGGAGTTTGCGCATCGTGCTGGCCGCCTCGGCGGCGGCGTTCACCTTCGCCAGGTCGTTCCCGATGGAGGCCTCAACCGCAGCGACGATAGCACCCTCTACAAGCGGGGCCTCGCTGAGCACCACTTTGTTCTGCTTATCCTCCGGGAGCATCTCGATCGCCATCTGCGCACTCATGACGGCGCTACCCAGGTCCAGCAGGACCAGCACCCCGTCATCGCTGTACGCTTCCAGCAGCGCGTTATAGATGCGCTCGGCATTTGTGCCGATGGTCTGGTCGTCCACGCCTCCCGCAGCAACCACCTTCACACGCTTCTGGGACATCTGGTCGGCCAGGTCTTTGACTCCTTCTGCCACCTTGGGACTATGCGAGACGATAACGATTCCGATCATAACTTCCTTCCGGGTGTAATGTATCAGTGGCCAGATAGCTTTCACGGGGAGGGGCAGGCATACAGGCCGGGCAGCCCTCCACGTTGTTGTACGAATTGATGACCTCCGGCGTGAGATCGTCCGGATCACCGGGGATAAAGCCCACCTGCCCGCAGCGTACACAGGCATACCAGCCGATCCGCCCCTCACGGAAAGGCCGGGCCGGGGCAAGCGGGATTTCCTCCACGCCCATACGCCAGCGAGCGTTGGTGATCAGGCGGGGGCAGCCTGCTTCCCGCAGCCTGCGCACGTAGAGCGCGTAATCGGCACAATGGCGCATCAGGAGGACGGCAGCATCCAGACCGGAGGGGAAAGGCCACTGCCGGGCGTCGGCAATGACAATGGAAAGCCGGGCCGGGGGGAGCCCCCTCTTGAGTCCCTGCCACACCACATCGGGTTGCCGCTCCACAGCATATACACGACATCCCATTGCGGCCACCCGCCGTGCGAAGCGCAGGTCTCCTGCCCCGATGTCTAACACCACCCAGCCCGGCTGAATGTAGGCCAGGGCGGCGCGGTAAGTCGCTTCATCATAGGGAGCCCACAGAGCCCCCCAGTCTTCCACCGGGGGACGCCCCCCGCCAGACATACCACGTCCTCCTCAGGCCTGACCGATCAGGTACAGCGACAGCCATACCCCGTATCCGATTGTCAACAGCCCGATCACTACCAGAATCTGTGTAACCCGGCGCTCCTGAGCCTCGCTGAGGCCCAGATCGAACAGCACCGATCGCACACCCAGCAGAGCGTGATAGGTCACGACGACCAGAAAGAGTATCTCAAGAGTGAAGATCACAGGGTCGCTGACATACGCCAGCACATCCTGATACGTCCGCAGCCCGCCCTCCACGATGAAGTGCTGGGCGATCATATGCAGGCCAACCAGAACGATCAGCAGCAGGCCGGAAATAACCTGCGTGATCCAGCTCCAGCCTCCCCGGCGTTCATATTCAGACCGCATCATACCGGCTCCTTATGCTCAGGCGCTGAAGAACAGCAGAGCCCCGGCGACCAGCCCCAGCACCGCGATCACGGCCACCGCGATGAAAAGCGGGCGATGCCAGCGCACCAGAAGCCCCGTCCCGATCAACGCCACGCGCAGGCCATTCAGGCCGTGCCCCAGAATGCCCGCCAGCAGAACCACGTCGAGCAGGAGGAAGAGGGGGCTTTTTGCCAGCGTGATGAAGGCATCCCAGCCCTCCTGCCCGCGAGTCAGCAGGCTGAGCACGGCCAGATGGAGAAACAGGTACAGCACCAGCCCCAGCCCGGCCACACGGTTCAGAACAAATCCCCATGTGCCCAGGCCGCGCTTCCAGGGAGCAAACCAGCGGCTCACCTGCGAGCCGGGGCGGCGCACTTTGTGGCCGGGGTAGGTCTTGCTCTCCTCCAGGTACTCCTCAGTGGAAGACATAACGCCTTAACTCCTGTGAATCTTTCTGACAAAGATGCCGGGATGGGAACCCGCACAGGTGCGCAGCCTTTCGGCTGGCGGGTCCCCGACCTCTCACCCTATCAGCCCTTCGCGCCGACCAGACGGCGCAGCCGCTCAAACGTCATACGGCGGCGCAGCGCCATGATCCGGCCCGCCGGGTCCACGTTGGAGGGGCAGACCTCCGAGCACTCAAAAGCGGCGTGGCAACGCCACAGGCCGTGCTCGTTGTCCACCGCAGCCAGCACTTCGTCAGACAGGCGACCTTCAGAGACTTCGATCACCCGCTCGGCAGCCGCCAGGGCCGCCGGGCCGAGGTATTTACTATCGGTGGCAACCACCGGACAGGCGGAGAGGCACAACCCGCACTCAATGCAGTTCTCAAAGGCGGTGTACTCATCCGGCTCCTGACCGGGCAGCGGTCCGGTCGGGCCGACGATGGGCATACCGATCAACTGCATTCGCTCGAAGAAGGGGGCCATATCCACCACCAGGTCGGCCACGACCGGGAAGTTCCGCAGTGGCTCAACCTCCAGGGTTCCGCCGTCGGTTGTCGCATCCTGGATCAGCTTAATGCAGGGCAGCACCTCCACGCCGTTGACCACCAGCCCGCACGAGCCGCACGAGGCGTGATGGCAGGCGTGGCGGAAAACGAGCGTGCGATCCTGCTTCGCCCAGATCAGTTCGATCCCGTCCAGAACGGTGCGCTCAGGTTCGATCTCGACCTGAAACGTATCCACTCGCGACCCCTGATCCGGGTGGTAGCGCTTGATCTTGTAAGTAATTTGCCAGCTCATGACACCCCCGGTCGCATCTCACAATGTGTAGAAAGCGCGGTATGAAAGCAAAACCGTATCGCGTGTGGTGCAGGGTATCTCCAGGCCGAACTTCTTGCAGACCACATCAACGGTCGTTTCAGCCATGGCCCGCGAGGTGGTGGTTTTGCCGCCGGAGATCGTGACGAACCCCTCCACCCCTTCGTCGGCGTGGTCGAAGCATTTAAAGGTACGGCTCAGTTCCCGCCCTTCCGCTTCTCCCCGGCTGCCGATCAACGGGCGGGCCACCGTGAAAATGCCGCGCGGCGAGACAGACTTCAAAACCGGCAGCATCTCCGCCCCGCGTTCGTACATGAGCCGAACGTGATCTTCTGGAATCTCAATATAATCGGCGTCCTCGACCTTCCATGATGATGTCCCGATGATCGAGGTCTCGCGCTGCGGCACGACGATGTCGCCGTCAGAAGATTTGTTCAGCCGGTTGATCACGCGCTGGTTGTGGCGGCCCGTCATCGAGACCATCACGCCGGGCGTGGGGACAACCGGTACATCAATCCCCGCCATCTCCGCGATGGCCTCCGCCCAGGGGCCAGCCGCGTTAATAACCACATCCGCGTGGATGTCAAACTCTTTGTTCTCGATTCGATCCCAGACGTGCACCCCCGTGACGCGGCCACCTTCCATCAGCAGCCCCTTGACCTCGGTAAACGGGCGCACCACGGCCCCGTGTGACTTGGCCGTCGCCAGAAACGAGAGGCACAACCGCATCGGCTCGAACACACCATCCGGGACCCAGACAGCGGCCTTGACTTCGGGGTTCAGGTTTGGCTCCAGCTTCAGAGCCTCGTCGGCGGTCAGCTCCTTATGAGGAATATTGCAGGCTTCGCACCCCTCCAGAAAGAGAGGCTTGTAATCCATGTCAGAGTCGGTGATCGCAACAAAAAGCCCGCCGTTCAACTCCAGAGCGTCGGGCATGATCTTTCGCAAGATCATGTTCTCTTCGATACATTCGATCGCCGACTCCTGATCTTTGACGCAGTAACGCCCGCCGCTGTGTAACAGGCAGTGGTTGCGCCCTGTCGTCCCTGAAGCGATCTCGCCTCGCTCTACAACGGTCACGGCGAAGCCGCGCAGCGTCAGGTCGTGGGCCACCGCCGAGCCCGTCGAACCGGCTCCGATCACGATCGCTGAGTAATTATGCGATGGTGTACTCATCACAAAATAGACTCCATTCCTAAACAGGGAGACGCCGGGCAGGGACACGCAGGACCCGGCCCGGCGATCCCCGACGAACGAAGCAGAAAGAGTTACTCAACCCAGTCGAAGGTGCGCTCTACCGCCTTCAGCCAGCCCTTGTAAAGCTTCTCGCGCTCTTCTTCGCTCATCTTCGGCTCCCAGCGCTTGTCAACGCCCCAGTTCTGGCGGAGCTCTTCTTCAGTGCTCCAGAAGCCAACCGCCAGACCGGCGGCGTAGGCCGCGCCGAGCGACGTGGTCTCGGCCACCTTCGGGCGCACAACGGGCACGCCCAGGATGTCCGCCTGGAACTGCATCAGCAGCTCGTTGTAGACCATGCCGCCGTCCACCTTCAGCGCGGTCAGCTCAACGCCGGAGTCTTTCTTCATGGCGTCCAGCACCTCGCGGGTCTGGTAGGCGGTCGCCTCCAGCGCGGCGCGGGCGATGTGGCCCTTGTTGATGTAGCGGGTCAGGCCGACGATCACGCCGCGGGCGTCGCTGCGCCAGTAGGGCGCGAACAGACCGGAGAAGGCCGGCACGAAGTAGATGCCGCCGTTGTCCTCAACGGTCTTCGCCAGCGCCTCGATATCGGCTGACTTCTCGATCAGCCCGAGGTTGTCACGCAGCCACTGCACCAGCGCGCCGGTGATCGCGATCGAGCCTTCCAGCGCGTAGACGGCGTCCTGATCGCCGATCTTGTAGGCCAGCGTCGTCAGCAGGCCGCTCTTGGAGGGAACGGGCTTCGTGCCCGTGTTCAGGAGCATGAAGCAGCCCGTGCCGTAGGTGTTCTTGGCCTCGCCGGGGCTGTAGCAGGTCTGCCCGTAGAGGGCCGCCTGCTGGTCGCCCAGGTCGCCGCAAACGGGCACTGCGCCGCCTACCGGCCCGCTGGCCGGGGTCGAGCCGTAGATGTTCGGATCGCTGGAGGGGCGAATCTCGGGGAGCATCTGGCGCGGAATGCCGAGGATGCCGAGAATTTCGTCGTCCCAGTCCAGCGTCTCAAGGTTCATCAGCATGGTACGGCTGGCGTTCGACACGTCCGTGACGTGTGCGCCGCCGTCCGGGCCGCCGGTCAGGTTCCAGATCACCCAGGTGTCAATGTTCCCGAAGAGCGCGTCGCCCTTCTCGGCCGCCTCCCGAACCCCGTCCACATTCTCCAGAATCCACTTGATCTTGGGGCCGGAGAAGTAGGTCGCCAGGGGCAGACCGACCTTCGGACGGAAGCGATCCTGACCGCCGTCAGAGGCCAGTTCGTCGCAGATGTCCTTGGTGCGGGTGTCCTGCCAGACGATGGCGTTGTAGTAGGGCTTGCCGGTGTTCTTGTCCCACACCACGGTGGTCTCGCGCTGATTGGTCACCCCGATGGCGACCAGGTCTTCCGCCTTGACACCGGCCTTCTCCATCGCACCCTTGATCACATCCTGGGTGCGAGCCCAGATTTCCAGCGGGTCGTGCTCGACCCAGCCCGGCTTGGGATAGATCTGCTCGTGCTCAAGCTGGTGAACTGAGACGACTTCCCCGCTGTGATTGAAGATCATGAAGCGGGTGCTGGTCGTCCCCTGGTCAACTGCTGCCGCATACTTAGCCATTATTCTTGCTCCTTTAGGTACTTAAAGGGGGCCAACTTGAGTCTGGCATCCCTCCGGTCCAACGGGCTAGAAGGCTGCTCGGCTCAGTTCGCCTGACCCCACGTCTCGTAGGCGGTCTTGAAGAGCAGATAGGAGGAGGTGGCTCCCGGGTCCTGGTGGCCGATGCTGCGCTCCCCCAGATAGCTTGCCCGCCCTTTCTTGGCAAGCATCGGGATGGTTGCCTTCATTCCCTCCTCGGCGGCGGCGGCTGCCTTGCTCAGCGCCTCGGAGAGGGAGGCTCCACTTGAGACCGCCTCACGCAGGGCCTCAACCGCCGGGGTGATGGCGTCCACCATCGTCTTATCGTTCAGTTCGGCTTTGCCGCGCTGAATAACCCCATCGAGCGCCGCCTGGAACATCGTTACCAGGTCTTCCGCCGAGAGTTCCTCTTTCGCATCAATCGCCATCCCGGCACGCATGAAGAAGGTGCCGTATAACGGCCCGCCGGCGCCACCAACGGTGGACACCAGTGTCATACCGACCGTCTTGAGAATGGAACCGATGTCTTTATCCTCAACTCCGGGCAGTTTCTCCAGCACTTTCTGAAAGCCCCGGTCCATGTTGATGCCGTGGTCGGCGTCTCCGATCGGTGAGTCCAGCTCAGTGAGATACTGACGATTCTCGTGGTAGACGTCGGCCAGGGTACGTATCCAGGCCAGGACGGCATCTTTACTGATCATTTTTGTCTCCTGAGAGCACAGAGCAGCCTTCTAAGCAACAAAACTACACGTAACTACACGCCCCAGCGCAGGCCAGGAGTCTTGACGGGAGCGTCCCACAGCTCTTTCATTTCATCGTCCATCTTGAGCAGTGTGATCGAAACGCCCGCCATCTCCAGAGAGGTGATGTAAGGACCGATCAGGTTGCGGACGATCTTCAGGCCGCGTGCCTCGCAGATCTTCGCCAGTTCGTTATAGACGATATACAGCTCGATGAGCGGCGTGCCGCCCATGCTGTTCACGAAAGCCAGCACTTCATCACCGGCCTTGAAAGGCAGGTCCTCGATGACTGGCTCGGCCAGCAGCTTGACGACCTCGCTGGCGGGCTTGATCTTCATGCGCTCCCGCCCCGGCTCGCCGTGAATGCCGATCCCGATCTCCATCTCGTCCTCGGCCAGCTCGAAGGTCGGCTCGCCCTTCATGGGGACGGTACAGGAGGTCAGGGCCATGCCCATGCTGCGGCCATTGGCGTTGACCCGGCGGCAGAGATCGGCCACCTTCTTCAGGTCATAGCCCTTCTCCGCAGCCGCGCCGCAGATCTTCTCGGCCAGCACGGTCGTGCCAACCCCGCGTCGCCCGGCGGTGTAGAGGCTGTCCTGAACGGCCACATCGTCATCAATGACCACACTCTCGACCTCGATCCCCTCAGCCTGGGCCATCTCGGCCGCCATCTCGAAGTTCATGATGTCGCCGGTGTAGTTCTTGACGATGTGCAGCACGCCGGCCCCGCCGTTGACGGCCTTGGTGGCCTCCAGCATCTGGTCGGGGGTCGGGCTGGTGAAGACTTCACCGGGGCAGGCCGCATCCAGCATGCCCATCCCCACAAAGCCGCCGTGCATCGGCTCGTGGCCGCTGCCGCCGCCCGAAACGATGCCCACCTTGCCCTGCACAGGGGCGTCAGCACGGACGATATAGTTGGGGTTGAAGAAGACCTTGACTATGTCGGGATGCGCCTTCGCTATCCCCTCAAGCTCTTCTTTTACGACATCTTCTGGCTTGTTTATGAGCTTCTTCATGATTCTCTCCCTCTCTCATGGGGTAACCATGTGGGCGGTTGCTTCCAAACCGCCCACATACCCCGGCTTGACTTGGAGGGCATTATCCTTCTTTCTTCGGCAGGAAAGGCATAATCCCCAGGTCGTAGATGTAAGCGCCCAGCACGCCACCGATGAAGGGGCCGATGATGGGCACGTGGAAGTAGGGTACTGACCACCCCTCCGGCACGACCCAGGCGTCATTCCCCGGCAGCAGGGAGGCGAACAGACGCGGGCCGAAGTCACGGGCGGGGTTGATGGCGTAGCCCGTCGGCCCACCGAGGGACAGGCCGATTGACAGCACCAGCAGGCCAACCACGAACGGCCACATGTTCGCTCCGGCTCCCACGTTGGCCGCGTCAACAATGCCGTAGATGCCCAGCAACAGCATTGCCGTGCCGATGATCTCGCTCAGGTAGGCATTAACGAGGGTGTACCCACCGGCGGGGGCGGTGTAGAAGACGTTCATATAGCCCTGCGTGGCGAAGTCACCGTTGTACATGACCC
>DRKO01000319.1 GCA_011051745.1 Chloroflexota bacterium
CAGGCCCGAAAGATCGAGGCTGCTCGGCGGCAACGGTGGCGGGGGTGGCGGGAGATCCTCCGGGGGGGGCGGGGGCGGCCGCTTCGGGAGCCGCCGCGGGGGCGGCTCGCTGCTCTCCTCCGACACGCGAACGAACTCCACATCCTGAATTCCGGTTGGCAGATCCGGGGCGTAGTCTCTCTCCACCGTCATCGCCTGAATCACGGCGAAGAGCACCATCGAGACGGCGACACCGCCGAACGCGGCAATGATATTGCGCGACAGGGGGCTCATCGGCTCGGAGGTTGTGCCGCCAGAGCGATATGGGAGACACCTGCCAGGCGCGCCTGGTCCATCACCACGACGACGTCCCCGGTATGCGCCGCCTTGTCGGCGATCACCACCACCGCGCTCTCGGGGCTCTCTGCCAGCAACCTCTCGACATGGGCCCGGATGGAGCGGATATCCACCTGCCGGTTGTCGATCCAGACCTCACCATCCTCCGTGACGCTGATCAGAATGCTGTTCTTCTGGGTCACCGCCGTCTTCGCTTCCGGTCGTTCGACATCCACACCGGTCTCCTTGACAAAGGTGGTCGATACGATGAAGAAGATCAGTAGGATGAACACCATGTCTATCATCGGCGTGAGATTGACCTCTGCCGCCGTCTTCTGCTGCAGTTGATGCCGACCCGCCACGATTACTCCCTCCCTGCCGGATGCAGCTCCAGCGCCTCGGCGAGGAATTCCTGCTCCCGCTGCGCCCGATGATCCAGATGAGACGAAAAGTAGAGCCCCGAAAGGGTACCCACCAGCCCCGCCAATGTGGTAATGAGGGCCTGAGATATCCCTTCCGCCATGCCCCGCACGTTGCCCGTGCCGAAGACAGCCATGACATCGAACGTGCGAACCATCCCCACCACGGTTCCCAGAAGGCCCAGCAGGGGCAGCAGCGACGCCAAGGTCCGTATGAGGGCCAGGTGACGATGGGTATCATGCATGGCTTCGGCCAGCAGGTAGGAACGCACCTGCTTTGCGTACCAGGAGTGGTGATCCTGGCGCTCCTTCCAGAGACTGATCCAGCGCCGGCGCTCCTTGGGCAGTTGCAGGAACGAGTAGAGATAGCGTTCGAGTATGAGCGCCCACATCAATCCTGTTGCAATAAAGATCGCCCACATGACCGTCCCGCCCAGATAGAGCAGGTTGTCCACCGGCGCCAGAAAATTGAGCAACAGGTTATCCATTGGCCTCTTCCGCCCGCGCGGCGATCAACCCGGCCGATTCCTGATCGAGGATCTGAGTCACCCGGTTCCCCCTGCTGGTCAGATAGGCGTGCGCCAGAATCAACGGAACGGCCACCACCAAGCCGAGTTCGGTGGTCACCAGGGCCTGGGAGATACCGCTGGACATGTATTTGGGATCGCCCGTTCCGAATATGGTGATCGCCTGGAAGGTGTCGATCATTCCCGCCACCGTGCCGAGCAGCCCGAGCAAAGGGGCTACGGCAGCGAAGATGGCGATGGTCGAGAGTCCCCTCTCAACGGCCGGCAGCTCCTTCTGTATCGCCTCCTCCAGTTTCAGGCTGAGCACCTCGGTCCCCTGGGACTGATACTCCCGATAGACCGCCAGGATACGCCCCAGGGGATTCTTCTCGCTGATATCCTGCTCCTTCGCCTGCTTTTGGACCGCCCCGTGGAGGCGAACGAGCACGAATGCCCGCTCAAAGACGATCAACAGGCCGATCACACCGATGGCGAGAATTGCATAACCGATCCCCCCCCCTTCCTGGATCTTCTCGATCAGGCCGGGCTGCTGTGACAGAACCGACAACAATGCCCCGCGGGAGGGATCGATCGCCAACGCCCCGAACGCATCGCTCGACTGCTCGAATTCTCGGGCCAGCTCGACATAGGGAGCCCGCGGCTGACGGGCCAGATCCACCAGACGCTGTGACTCCGGCAGATAGCGCAGGAAGTGGCCGTCGCTGTATGCCGAGAAGACCCCTGCCCGTAGCACATCCTGATCTCTTTCACTTCCATCAGGGCCGATCAGCTTGGTCTTGAAGCGGTCCACCTTGCCCGACTCGACGATCTCCTTGAACATCGCGAGCCAGATGGCCTCGATCTGCTTGACCGTCGGCAGCTCTTTCGAATCCGCCACCACCTTGATGGCAGCCAGGCGCTCAGGATACTGGGCACTGACCACGGAACTCTTCAACATTCCCAGGGTGTCATTGGATACCTGCCGGGTGATGCCAAAGAGCTCGGAAAAACCCGCAGACTGGGCCTCCAGGCGCTTCTGGAGTTCGAGGATGCGCTTCTCGTTCTTGGTAAATCTCGTGCGCAGCTGTTCACCACGCCGCTGCTCCCGCTTGCGTTCCTCCTCCGCCGCCTTGAGGAGTGCCCCCTGTTGCGATTTCTGAGCAATGAATTTCGCTTCCCGCTCCTTATTGATCCTCGCCCCCTCCTCATGCGATTGCCGCACCACTTGGTACAACTCCTCGAGCGAACCTGGAGCCGCCTGCACGAGGGTCAAGGGCAGAACAGCAATGAATAGTGCCAATACCACACGCATTACGACTCACCTCTCGCGGTAGGAAGATAGAGCTTGATCAACTGGGGCGCCGCCTGCTTGCGTGCAATCCTCAGGCCCTTGTCAATATCCTTGGCATACCCCTCGGGCAGGGGCCTCCAGCCACCGGCGTTCTTGTCCCAGTATCCGACCTCCTCACCATCCAGCGTCCGGTAGTAGAGTCCCAGGCGGCCAATGCGGAGGGTATCGACC
>DRKO01000320.1 GCA_011051745.1 Chloroflexota bacterium
AGGACTGATCAGCGTCTTCTATAGAACCTCCTCCTTAACCTGTTCCGGGTACACGGTGAGCGATTCATCAGGCCTGCAACGAGAGGCTGCCGTCGTGGCTCCTGAACACAAAGCGCACCCGGTCGCCTCTCCACAGGGCCTTGGAATACTCGATCGGGGTTCCGTCTTCCAGCCGGCTGACGCCGTACATCAGCAGCAATGGCGTGCCGGGCGCGACGTTGAGGAGCTCGGCCTCGGTCGGGGTGGCGATGGCTGGCTCAAGCCAGTTCTCGCCCTTGACGGGGCGCAGATCGTACAGCCTTTGCAGGGCGGAGAAGAGCGAACCTGCGAGGTCGGCCTCCATGATTTCGGGGCACAGATGGTAGGGCAGGTAGGATGAATCGAGCGAGACGGGAAGCTGATTCGCCAGCCGCAGACGCCGGATGTGGATCACGGGCTGGTCGGCGGGCAGGTTGAGGTGCTCTGCGACGAGGGCGGGCGGGTTCTCGATCACCTCCGACTTCAGCAGGCGGGATGAGGCCGCGTAGCCCAGATTCGCCATCTGTTCGGTGAAGCTGACCGGGAAGTAGAGCGGGGCGGTGATCTTCCGGGGCGGCTCGGCGACGAACGTCCCTTTGCCCCGCTGGCGCATCAGCAGGCCGTCCCGCACCAGGTTATCCAGCGCCTGCCGGAGGGTCATCCGACTGACGCCGAACGTTTTCGCCAGCTCGGTCTCGGGCGGGAGCCGGTCGCCGGGGCTTAGCTCCCCCTCGACGATGCGCAGCCGGAAATAGGTTTCCAGTTGGGCGTAGAGCGGAACCGAGGATGAGCGATCGGGTTTTTTGGTCATACAGGCCTGCCTCGCGGTGGTCGAGAGCAGTTGCGGAATATGTCTATATGTCTAGACAAATTATAGGCGATGGGGGCGAGTGTGTCAACAGGAAGTTGTGCGAGGTGTGTTTCAGCTCCGGGGCATTTCGGCTTCTGCCCCGTTTCCGGCCTGCCTGCACGCCCGACAACTTTCTGATATACTGAGCTATCGGCTTCGCTGGTTCCCTTTACCCGGCTCCGGTTGGCCTTTCCGTAAGGGGAAACGCCGATCACCTTCGCGCAAACCAAATAGATAAATATGACCGGAAAGAGGGTGTTCCGGCCCCGATCCCGTCCGCCACCCCGTCCCCGTCTATCCCCCTCCGGGCCGCCGGAGTGACAGACTCAGCCGACCGGTGGCCGCCCGATCCCTTCGACCCTTCGCCTTCCTGAGGCCCTCCCCCCCGGATTCGTCCGGCCCTCGCTTCCGGCCACAGCCGGATATGGCCGCCATCCGGCGGTCGCCTGAGGTGTAGAAGCGGTCGAGTTCAGGGAGGGATGTTCCCATGAAGCAGTTCCTCGTTCTGTCAGGCCTGCTGGTTCTGCTCGTCGCGTGCGGGGAGGAGCCGCAGCTTCCCTTTACTCCGGCTCCCTCGCCCACCCCCGGGGAACCGCCGACCCCCGCCCCGCGCGAGGTCTATCCAGAGGGGGAACCGGGCACGGCCACCATCCATGAGCCGGGCTGGATGACGCCTGTTAAGCTCCCCTTCAACGATGACGGCTGGGAGGATTCGCCCTACATCACCCGCGATGGCAGCCAGATTCTCTTCTTCTATCACCCGTACCCCGACCTGATTACCGCTGTTGATCAGATCACCGAGCAAATCCTCAGCAATCCAGAGGAGGCAGTCGCACAGGGCATAGACGGCAAGATTTACATCAGCCCGCGCCCGTTTACCACCCGCTACGTGCATCCTATCTCTCAGGGCGACAGCCCCGCGCTGGAGTGTTGCGCCTACGTTTCCCTCTCCGGCGATCTGTTTTACGTCTCCACCCGATACTCATTTGAACTGGGGCGGGGTGTGCCGGAGACCGTCTATCTCAACGGGGAGCGGCTCGACTTCGGGACAGGCGAGGACGAGAACAACCCCCACTACTGCGACGCGAAAGATGAGCTGTGGTTCGACTGCCCCGGTGACGCCAATCTGTGCATCATGCGCAACGCAGCCGCCAGCAACTTTCAGGGTGAGGTGGAGCTGGCCCCGTACCCCGTCAACGCCCGTGATTACGAGGCGGTACAGGATTCGCAGGCCTTCCTGACGGACGACTGCCAGACGCTCTACATCACCTCCAACCGGGGCAATCTCGATCTGGACCTCATCCAGATTTACCGTCTCCGGCGGCTGGATGAGGAAGGCTATCAGTGGAGCGAGCCGGAACTGTTCATCAGCAACCCCACCCCCATCGCCGAGCTCTCGATGACCGCCGACGGCAGGGAACTGACGTTTGCTCAGATATTCTGGCGCGAGGACGGCACGCCCGGCATTGACATCTACTACAGTCGGAGAACGGATTGAGGCGTGTTTTTCGGATACATTCCACTTTCAAGGAGATAGCACAATGAAAAAGTTCTTCCGCCCCCCGTTGCCCGTTCTTTCGGTTATCCTGCTCGCGCTGCTGATGGCTGCCTGTGGCGGCGAGGAGGTGGCAGAGGAGATGGCAGAAGAGGCAGAGGCTCCCCCGCCGTCTGAAGTGTCAGCCGAGACGGGGAGCGGCTCGCTCCCTTCCCCTGACGTCCCTCCCCTGCGGCTGGCAGAGGCGGGGCCGGTGCGGCCCGGCTGCGGCGATTATCGCCTGCTGGTCACGATTGAGACGGACGCGCTGGGAGCCGCGGCCCATGTCGTCGGACCGGAGGGCGAGGTGGATGTGGTCTGGACCCTCTCCGGTCCGGGGATGGCCCTCACTGACCCTCCAGAGATGCCCGGCGTCTTCAACGATGACAACCGCGATCTTTTCGGCATCGAGGGCAACGAGGGCAACGATCCTGTGACGGCCAGCTTCGTCCTGCTGATCTCCGGCGTCCAGCCGGGGCAACTTCTGGAACTGGAGATGGGGCACGAGGCCCCCGGCCCCGCCGGTACGCAGATCACCATCGCGAACGCCCGCGAGGGGCTGAGCGAGGAAACGGCTGTGGTGCTGGGGAGCTTTCAGATGAGCGAGGAGCCGCAGACGATCACGCTGGACATCTGTTCCGCTGAGCCCATGCCTCTGCCGGAGCCGCCTCCGCCGCTGGTTCCGCGCCGTCTGCTGGCCTTCTTTTACCCCTGGTGGGGCACGGAAACCTGCGCCGGGGATGCCTCCGGCTGGGTGGGACCCGGCTTCTTCGTCACACCTCACACGCCCGTCTCACGGGACGGTGAGCGGGTGATCTATCAGCAAACGGACTGCTGGATGGAGGTCACGGACGAGAACGGACGCACCGGCCAGATATATGATGTCACCGACACCGCTTTTCTGGCCGAGCAGATGCAACTGGCACAGGCCGCAGGGCTGAACGGCTTCGCCGTCTCTGTGCACGGAGATAACGAGTACGAGATGAACTATCTGGCGGAATATGCTCTGCCGACCGCCGCGCAGGTGAACTTTCTGGTCGCTGCGCTGTACGAAGCACCGGAAGGCGGCTGGTCGTATGAGGACGCGACAGACGTTGCCGTTGTCGGCGAGCATCTGCGCCGGGTTGTGGAGATCGCCGCCGAAAGCCCGGCCTATCTTACCGTCTCTGATGAGGATGGGCGCGTGGTCATCTTCGTGGACCCGTCCATTCCGGCCCGTTTCCCCTCGGCGGAGGCGTGGGCGGCTGTGCGGGCACAGATAGATGAAGCGGGCGTCCCCTATGCCCTCATCAGCGGGCCGGGCGCGTTCACTCAGGTTTTCTTCACCGGCTTTGAAGGCGTGTACAACGATCTGGAGGTGCTGGAGACGGGCGAGATCGCGCTCGGCGAGCCGCCTTACAGCTTCCGGGATGAGCGGCGTCTGGCCTACCGGGCCACCGCCTGGAGCGCAAACGAGGCGGGCATGTGGTATGCCCTGCCCGTTGTGCCCGGCTGGGACGCGGAGATCGTCCGCCCCGGAGACGGCACTATCCCCCGCGACTACGGGATGCCCGGCAGCGACGGGGAATACTACCGGGTGCGCTGGGAGGACGCCCTGGAGAATTACCCGCACTGGATCGTGATCACCTCGTGGAACGAGTGGGCCGAGGGGACGGAGATCGAACCCTCGCAGCAGTATCCGCCCTCCCGCTTCGATTACCTCTCGGCGACGGCTCACTACGCCTGTCTCTGGCGCGGAGACCTGGACTGTCAGTGAGATGATGTGGCAGGCCTTGTGTGGGGGCACGCAATGCATCGCGTGCCTCCGCTCTATATTAAGGAAAGCATCATGAAGAGATCATTTCTCCCCGTGCTTCTGCTCTGTGGCCTTTTCCTGATCGCCTGCGGCGAGGAGCCGCCCTCTCCCCTCGAGGAGGCCGGAGACTGCCCGGAGTGCGTCATCCAGCGGGCTTATCTGGCCGGTGAGTACGTCTCGATCCCCTACATGGGCGATCTGTGGGTCGCCACCTGGGCTGACGACGACAACCTGTACCTCTCCTTTGGCGACGCCACCGGCATGGACTCCTGCCTGCCCACACTGCTCATGGACGAGCCGGACGAGTTCGACGCGGACTATATCGAGGAATCGCCCGGCTGCTACACCGTGCGCGACACGGATAATGAATACTGCGAGGTTTTCGGCTGTGAGCGTTGCCTGCCGCTGTGCCAGTACACGCCCGCCGGATTGATCCGCCTGAGCGGCCCCGTGCCCGACTTTGCCCCCTGCGAAGGCCCCGATCAGTGCGTGATCAGCCGTCACATTCCCTACGGCGACCTCACCGTTTTTGAGAACTCCGATAAGCCCTCCAGCCTGATCTTCATCGCGGGGCGGATGTACATGCCGATGCATTATCCGCCGGGCGAGCCGACGAGCGGTTACATCGCCTACTCGGACGACTACGGTCGTACATGGGAGCAGGTTCCCGACTCCCCCTGGGGCGCGGATAGCCCCTTCCGGGTGTTGATGTTCATCAACATGGGACGGGCCTACGAGGCAGATCAGGATGGCTATCTCTACGGGCTGGGCGTCGGCGATGAGGTGGCCGACCCGCCCCGCTCGCAGGCCGTATACCTGACCCGCGTTCCTCTGGCCGCCGGATCGCCGCCCGCGCCTGCCGATGATCCGGTGCTGGACTACGCCGCCTACGAGTATTTCGCCGGTCTGGACGAGATCGGGAACCCCATCTGGTCGCCCGATCCCGACGACGCCGCTCCGCTGGATGGGCTGGCGACGATGGCGCAGGGCTCGGCGATGTATCATCCCGATCTGCGACGCTATCTGTTCCTGAGCGGGCTGGTCGGAACCGCGCCGGGCGCGGAGGCCGGGCTGGAAGGGGTGACGGATGAGATTCCGGTCGGGGTGCTTTATGAAGCGCCGTTCCCCTGGGGGCCGTGGCGTCCGGCAGCGCTATTTCCGGGGGGGTTCATTGCCAGCCTGCTCCCCAAAGGGGCCGGGCCGAACGATCTCTACTTCACGGCATCGGGCGGGGGCGGCGTCACCTACAACCTGAATGTCGGCCATCTGAGGCTGGAGATTCGCCCGCCGGAGACTCCGGCCCTCTTCGATCTGCTTGCCACTCGAAAGGTGGAGCAGATCATCGGCGACATAGACTTTGAGACGCTGGAACCCACCCGCCAGCAGACGGAGAGCCGCTTTAATCTGGCCCACACCGATCTGGGTGCGCCCTTTGAGCATCGGGGCGATCTGTGGTTCCTGTTCGGTGACTCCGATCCGGAGGCGCCCGGCTGGGACGAGTATCACGACGATGCCATTGCCTACACCGATGCTCGCTCGCCCGAATCGTTCCGGCTGACCTTCCTCACCGATCCGGAGAGCGGGCGGGGTTACCTGAACCCTCGCATCACGTGCCCCGATCGGGGCGGGGAAGAGTGCGGGGACCTGGGAGCGCTCAACGTACCGGTGGCCGGTCTCAGCGACGGGGAGACGATGTTTGTCTGGTTCACGACCGACGCCGCCGGTCGTTCTCTGCTGGCCCGCTCGGATGATGACGGGCGGACTTTTCAGAAGGTCTATGATTTCGGCGACACGCACTTCATTGATCTGGCGGTGGCGCGGGTGGACGATCCCGTCCCCGGCCTGTCCCCGGATGATGCGCCCTGGGTACTGATCTTCGGCAGCGGTGATCATGAGCACAATCATGTGTATCTGGCCGCCGCTCCCCTCCAGAGCCTGCGCGAGGGGGATCGCTCCGCCGTGCGCTTTCTCTCGGCCATCGAATACGTGGCCCCCGACGAAGTTCGGCCTGGCTGGTCGCCCCGTGAGGCCGATTCGGTTCCCATTTTTACGATTGAGCACGGCCAGGGGGTGGGGCTCATGTCGGAGGTTCCGCACGAGTGGGGCTTCGGCGAGCCACTAGTGCTTTACAGCGAGCGGCTCGGCCTCTGGCTGGCGACCTACAACGCGGCCCGCCGGACGATCCGTCTGCGGACGGCGGAGAATCCGTGGGGGCCGTGGAGCGAGTCCATTGTCCTCTTCGATCCGGCGCAGGATTATGGCCGGGGGCCGGCGTATGGCCGGTATATCGGCGATGATCGCACTGAGCGGCTGGGCGGGCAGGGCGAACTTTACGGCCCGTATATCATTGATCGCTTCACGCGGGTGGAGGACGGCGAGGTGCGGTTGTACTGGCTGCTCTCCCCCTGGCAGCCCTATACCGTGTTGCTGATGGAGAGCCGGTTACGGCGACGGGTCGCCGCATCGCGCTGATGATCTGTCCCCCACCCGGGGCCCTCCGGGGGGGAGGTTGGGGACCATCGAGATCGCTGTTATGGATATATCCTCCAGCTAAGAACGCGGTGAGTGCTAACAGGAGGCCGCCGGGCTTCCCTGCTTCACCGTTCCATCTCTCGCAGAGCCCCATCGAATCTTCCCGGCCTGAATAGGAGCCTGCCCTCATGACGGTGGGGACGGCAGGCTGATAGAGTATTCATAACACACACAAAGGAGATAAATTATATGAAAAATATCCTGAAATGGCTGGGAATCGTGGCCGGCGGGATCGTCGGCCTCCTTGTGGTAGCGGGGATTGCCGTCTTTGTGGTGAGCAATTCGCGCCTCAACCGGACCTACGATCTCCCCGCCGAGTCCATAACAATCGAGGCAGACCCCGAATCGCTCGCGAACGGGGAGCACCTGTATCAGGTCTTCTGCGCGGGGTGTCATGGCGCGGATGCAGGCGGGCAGATCTTTCTGAACGATCCCGTGCTCGGCATGATCGTGGCATCAAACCTCACCGCCGGGGAAGGAGGTGTGGGGCAGTCCTACACCGACGCCGACTACGAGCGGGCTATCCGTCATGCCGTGGGAGCAGATGGCAGGCCGCTGTGGATCATGCCTGCCGAAGAGTTCACACACTTCAGCGACGGCGACACGGCCGACATCATCGCCTATCTGCGCAGCCTGGAGCCGGTGAACAGCGATCTCCCATCCTCACAGCTTGCGCCGGGAGGTCGCATCCTGTTTGTGACAGGCGCGGCGTCGCTGTTGCCTGCCGAAACGATTGATCACGGTCAGCCGCATGTGGCCTCGGTTGAGCCGGGCGTGACGGTGGAGTACGGCGAGTATCTCGCCAGATCGTGCACCGGCTGCCATGGGCCGGACTATGCGGGCAGGCCAGGGCTGGGGCCGAACGATCCTCCGGCGGCGAACATCACCCCTGATGAGGCGACCGGCCTGGGAACATGGACGGAGGAGGATTTCTTCACCGCTATGCGCACGGGTGTGCGCCCGGACGGCACTTCGCTGAGCCCCGTGATGCCCTGGCGGGAGTTCAGCAACATGACAGACGACGAACTGAGCGCGATCTGGCTGTTCCTGCAATCCCTGCCGCCGGTCGCTGCCACAGGCGGGTGATCTGAAGAAAGAGAGACCCGTCATGAACGAGGTGCGGAAAGCCCGAACGCAACCTGAATCCGGTCTGGCTGGTCGTTTGCCTGGAGGTCGTGCGGGGCATTATGGACGATTTGTACATGATTTCGCGCGGCTACAGTGCTGGCTTCATGCTTGCATTTATCGTTCTGCACCTGATCGTGATTACTACAGGTGTCCTGTTTGTGCGTGAGGTACGGAAAGGTACGGAAAAGGAGGCCTGAACCCCGGGGAATCCAGGGGTAGCGCAGCCGGAGTTTGCCATACAGGGGGCACGAATGACCGTGCCCCCTGCTCACTCTGCCAGCCCATGGCAGTGTAAACCGCCCCGTTTGCTGCTAGACTTAATGAAACATGAGATCTGGCGGATGGTATGTCTGATGAGCACCCTTTTTAAGCGCAGAGCGCCCGTTGTGTTATGGATTGCGGCGCTCAATGTCTTTTTATTTGCTGTCTTCGCCGGGTTGCGGCTGTCGCGCCCTTCAGATGGCGCGCGCCTCCAACCGGGCACGCAGGCATACACCCCGGATGGTGTGATCGTCACCCCCTTCGAGGGGCAGAGCAGCGTTCTGTTAGCGGGGGACGTGGTGACCGCCATCGAGGGCCGCAGCGTTGAAAGCTGGGCCGGATATCTGCTGTGCTGGGAGCCTTTCTGCAGCCCTCCGGAGCGCCCCCGCTGGCAGGTGGGTGATACCGTTGCATACACCATCCTTCGAGATAACCGCCCGATAGAAGTAGAAGTAACGCTTACCCGGTATCCGCTGGGGGCCAACCTCCGGCAGGACTGGAGTTCGATTCTGTATGCGCTGGCCCTGTTTGCCATCGGGGTCTTTGTGTTCTACAGGCGTCCTGATGAGACGGCGGCCCGCTTGCTCCTTCTGCTTGGGTCGAGCATGGTCGGCGCGACGACGTGGTCTCTCGGACTTCAGGCAACCGACCTGCTCCGACCGGCCGTGTTCTGGCTGCACTGGATCACTACCGGCGGCGTTTATTTGCTCATCTGGATCGCGTCCCTGCACTTTGCGCTGGTGTTCCCGAACCCGCACCGGCTGGTGCAGCGCCATCGGTGGCTGCTCCCCCTGATCTACATTCTGCCGTTTGCCGCTCATCTCGCAACGCTCACGATCACCGTGCTGACGGCGAGCAGCATATTTGACTGGATGGCCCGCATGGGGCCTGACCAGAACCTAACCGTGTTGCTCTATCTGTTGCTCTCCCTCGTCGCCCTGATCACCAATTACCGCAGCCAGCCCGAC
>DRKO01000321.1 GCA_011051745.1 Chloroflexota bacterium
CTCAAAGAAAATGAACTTGATGAGCATGCGCAGGACGACAAAAACGAAGTACCCCGAAATCAGGGTCAGGATCGTGTTTGGAACGGAGCTGAACAGATTCTCCCGTAACCAGCCCAGCACTCCTATCCTGACAATGGGGGGCGCTTCAGAATCGACCGGCGGGGGAGTGTCGGCCAGTTCAGCCTGAGTCGCCATCATTATCTCTCCACAATCTGCATGCGCTTGTTGACGATATTCATCACCAGCGAGATTGACAGGCTCATCATCAGGTAGCTTCCCATAACCATCGCGATAACCTGAGTGTTCTGACCGGTCTGGTTACCAATCGTCTGAGAGACGTTGAACAGATCGGGGAAGGCTACCGCGATCGCAAGGCTGGAGTTTTTGGTCAGGTTGAGATACTGGTTGATGAGCGGGGGGATAATGACACGCAGTGCCTGCGGCATAATGATCAGGCGTAGCTGCTGCCCCCGCGTGAAGCCCAGCGCCGTTGCAGCCTCAATCTGACCGTAAGGGACGGACTGGATACCGGCGCGGACTACCTCAGCGATGAATGCCGCCGTGTAGAGCACCAGCCCCAGCAAGAGCGCCTGGAAGTTATTGGTGAGCACCCAGCCTCCCTCGTAATTGACGATCCGGCCTTCCCCGACCAGAGTGGGGATCGTGATCCGCAGGGGAGAGCCGGGGACAACCAGCCAGCCAATCACCAGTGAGAGGACAAACGCACCTGTCGCCCACCAGAATTGGCCGGTCGGGGGGTGTCCCTCCCGCTCTTTCAGATAAATACGTACCCGCCAGGCAACATAGGCCGTAACGAACGCCAGCACCAGGAAAGGCCACCAGAAACGAAACGATTCCTGGGTCTGGAGGCCCGGTAACGCGGCGGCTCGCTGACTGAAATACGCCAGGGGGGGAATCTCAACCGGGCCAAGATGAAGAGTCTGATAGGGCACGCGGATGATGGTCTCACGCTGCTGGCTGGGGAGCGCTTTCACGAGCGTGAACCAGAAGAACAACTGCACCAGCAACGGTGTATTCTGCATGATCTCGATATACACCAGAGCCACCCGGCTGACCAGCCAGTTACGCGACAGACGCGCGATACCGACGATCGTCCCCAGAATGGTTGCCAGCACGATGCCGATCCCTGCCGCACGTAGTGTGTTCGCCACCCCGACCAGATATGCTTTCCAGACAGGCGCACGAGGGTCGAAGGGAGGCCCTTCACTGATGCTGAATCCGGCAGGCCGGAACAGGAACTCGAAGCTCAGGCTCAGACCCACTTTCCTCAGATTCGTCACCAAGTTATTAGCCAGAAGTCCCAAGAAGAGAACCGTCAGCACCAGGACGATGATCTGGAATAACCAGCGGAGGACATGGATATCACGCCAGAAGGGAACGGCAGCCTGTTCTTCTAAGGAGAGGATTGAAGACGACTCGCTCATCACTTCTCCTCTGGATGCACAGGGGCGGGGGTGCAGCCCGGTCAAACCGGGCTGCACAGACCCCACCGAACTGACACGAGATTTACCGGAAGGCCGGGGCGTAGATCAACCCGCCCTCAGTCCAGTGAGCGTTCAGAGAACCGGCACGCTCGATACCGATGGGCGTCAGGTGGCGGTCGTAGACATCACCATAGTTGCCCACCTGCTTGATAATCTGGTAGGCCCAGTCCTTGGGCAGGCCCAGCAGAGCCCCCAGATCATCCTCGCCCGTGCCAAGCAGGCGCTGAATCTGGATGTCATCGGAGTCGAGGAAGCTATCCACGTTGGCCTGATTGACGCCCAGACGCTCGGCCTCAATCATGGCGAAGACGGTCCACATCACAACGTCGCGCCAATCGCTATCGTTGGCACGCACAACCGGACCGAGCGGCTCCTTGGAGATCGTCTCAGGCAGGATAACGTAGTCTTCAGGGTTGGGCTCGGCGGAGCGCAGGGCCGCAAGCTGTGACTTGTCGGAGGTCTCAGCGTCGCAAGCACCTTCGACAAAGGTTTGATGTGTGTCTGCCGTCTCAGAGAAGACGTTCGGCGTGAAGGTCAAGCCGCGAGCAGCAAAGTCGTCTGCCAGGTTGGCCTCAGTTGTCGTCCCAGAGGTCACGCAGATGGTTGCCCCATCCAGTTCCTCAACGCTGTTGAACTCACCCGCGCGGACCATGTAGCCCTGTCCATCGTAGAAGGTGGTCACTGTGAAGTCGAGGCCCAGGTCTGTATCGCGCGTGAGGGTCCAGGTGGTGTTACGGATCAGGACGTCCACCTCACCGGTCTGGAGAGCGGGGAAGCGCTGGTCAGCATTGAGGGTCGTGTACTCGACCGCATTCGCATCGCCGAGGACAGCAGCCGCGATCGCGCGGCAGAAGTCCACATCGAAGCCCACGTTGTTGCCATCCTCATCTATGTAGCCAAAGCCGGGGAGGGACGAGTTGACACCGCAACGCAGAACGCCACGCGCTTTGATCTCATCGAGCAGGCTTCCGCCCTCTTCTGCAGCAGCGGCTTCTTCCTCGCCACCTGCCTCAGGCGCAGGGGCGGCTGACTGACAGGCTGAGAGAGCGAGCACAACGAGCAGCAGGCCAACGGCAAACACTGCCCATCGGTTTCTTGAGAACTTGGACATGAGTTAGTCTCCTCCAAAAGATATGTACGTGGCGAAGAAAGCGGAGTGCAGCTTCTCTTCGCCTGCAAGTCTCTTCCGGTCAGCTAAACGAGACCTGCCTGTAGAAAGTAAGCAGCGGACAGTAACTATCTGGACACACTCAGGAACTCTTTAATTCTCTGCCCCGTACATCACCCCCTTCAATGAGCCTATGCGGAATGGTGGATACTTTTCGCAAACCTTCCGGCTTGAAGTTCTCCGTTCAGAACCCCGCCACGCACGCCTCAGGGAGAGTGTAATAAAAGATCACCCTCAGGCCTTTGAGGCCTGCCGCGTGTGAAAGGCTATTTTGCACAAAGCGAGCAGTTTGTTATCTGTCTTGCTGGCTTCCCACAGAAACGTGTGTCTTCTGCGAGGCAGCCCCCTCAATCCCTTATGGCCGGAGCTTGCTTCGTGAGGATACGCTTCCGGGGAGGGCAGCCAACCGAACGCTTATGTCTTTTCCTGATTGCTGGGATGAGAGTGGCACGGCGGATGGCTTCTCTGTGTGCATTCCCCCTCAACTGGAGACTACACCCTCTCACCGGAGTGTGTTGCCTGCGCTGCACCGTCGCTCTGGCGATTCTCACATTACCGATAGAAAGCGTGTTATTATTTGCTAAAGATAAAGGATGAAGGCTAAAGTGTCAAGCTGAAATTATGACATTTTCCACTGGTCAACGCTCCACAGAGTGCTATTCTGGGGTGAAATACGCTCGTAGTGCCCTCAAAAATCGCGCATGCACGCTTCTGTGAACAGGCCCCCTCTTGATCCCGCATCAGATTGCCGGGGCTTACTTGAAGTAGTATAGTGTCCTAGAATACCAGGAGAAAATCCAAATGGCAGGCATTGTACTTGACGGAAAGGCTATCGCCGGACGCATCCAGCAGGAAGTGGCGGAAGCGGTCGCCGAGATGAAGGAGAAGCACGGCGTGACGCCCGGCCTGGCAGCGGTGCTGGTCGGCGAAAACCCGGCTTCCCAGATGTACGTGAAGATGAAGCGCAACCGCTGCGCCAAAGTCGGTATCGAGTCGTTTGGCTACGAACTGCCGGCTGACACGAGCCAGGAGGAGCTTGAGCAACTGGTTCAGCAACTCAACGCCGACCCCAAAGTGCACGGCATTCTGGTCCAGCTCCCCCTGCCCGATCATTTAGACGAAGAGCGCGTCCTGCAGGCCATCAGTATTGATAAAGATGTGGACGGCTTCCATCCCATCAACATCGGGCGACTGGCGATGAAGGGACGGGAGCCCCAGTTTATCCCGGCGACGCCTTACGGCTGTATGTACCTGCTCCACGAAGCCGAGAAGCTGGTAGATGGCTTCAAGATCGAAGGCTCTGATGCCGTCGTGCTGGGGCGCAGCAACATCGTCGGTATGCCGATGGCCCTCCTGCTGATCCACGCCAACGCTACCGTGACCGTGGTTCACAGCCGGACAGAGGACATCCCCTCTATCGTCAAGCGGAGCGACATCGTGATCGGGGCGATGGGCCGCCCGGAGATGATCAAGGGCGAGTGGTTCAAAGAGGGAGCTGTCGCAATTGACGTGGCAACTGTCAAAGTAGAAGACCCCTCCGCGCCCAAAGGGTACGTCTGGAAAGGTGATTTCGAGTTCGAGGCGGCCAAAGAGCGCGTCGCCGCAATCACGCCTGTGCCAGGCGGTGTCGGACCTATGACGATCGCCATGCTGCTCAAGAACACGCTGCGTGCTGCGGAGATCGCAATCGAAAAAGGCGTTACAGCTTAATACCCAGCCCCTGCCGATTGGCCCCGCAAGGGGCCAATCGCTTAAGATATATACCCACCGGGCAACACCTGGAATCCTGTACTACCAGTCGGAGGAAAGCAATGACCACTACTCTGATACGCCACGCACATATCCTGGTAACGATGGATCCGCAGAGGCGGGAGATACCCGACGGAGGTCTCTTCATCCGCGACAACGTGATCGAACAGGTCGGGCCGACGGAAACGCTCCCCGGAGAGGCCGACCGCATTATTGACCTGCACGATCACGTGGTGCTGCCGGGCCTGATCAACACCCACCACCATATGTACCAGACCCTGACCCGCGCCGTTCCGGGTGCTCAGGACGCTAACCTCTTCGATTGGCTCAAGACGCTGTACCTGATCTGGGCCAACCTGAGTGGCGAGGCCGTTTACATCTCGGCGCTGGTGGCGATGGCGGAACTCATGCTGTCCGGCTGTACAACTTCCAGCGACCATCTGTACATCTATCCCAACGATGCCCGCATAGACGACGAAATCCGGGCAGCGCAGGAGATCGGCCTGCGCTTCCACGCGGCGCGGGGGTCTATGAGCCTGGGGGAGAGCAAAGGCGGCCTGCCCCCCGACAGCGTGGTCGAGGAAGAGTCCGCCATCTTGGCTGACTGCCAGAGGGCCATCGAGACATACCACGACCCGGAGCGGTACGCCATGCTGCGCGTTGTGCTGGCTCCCTGCTCGCCATTCTCAGTGACTGCCGACCTGATGCGCGAGTCGGTGACGATGGCGAAGGAGTATGACGTTACGCTGCATACCCATCTGGCTGAGACGCTGGACGAGGAGCGGTTCTGCATAGAGACCTTCGGGATGCGCCCGGTGGAGTACATGGAAGAACTGGGCTGGATTGGTAACAATGTCTGGCACGCTCACTGCGTCCACATGAACGAGGAAGAGATCGAGTTGTTCGGTCGGACAGGAACCGGTGTCGCACACTGCCCCAACAGTAACATGCGACTGGCAAGCGGCATCGCGCCGATCAAGGCGCTGCGGGCTCACAAGGCCCCGGTCGGGCTCGGCGTGGATGGCTCCGCCAGCAACGATGGCGGCCACCTGCTGGGCGAGGCGCGGCAGGCTATGCTGCTCCAGCGCGTCACCGGTGACCCCAAGGCGATGAGCGCCCGCGAGGCTCTGGAGATCGCCACGCTGGGTGGGGCCAGTGTCCTGCGCCGCGACGACATCGGCTCACTGGAGCCGGGCAAGGCCGCCGACCTGATCGCGATCAACCTGAATCGTCTGGAGTACGCAGGCGCACTGCACGATCCGGTAGCGGCCACGATGTTCTGCGCACCCGTCAGAGTGGACTGGTCCATGATCAACGGGCGGGTGGTTGTTGAGGAGGGCCGCCTGACGACTATCGAGATCGAACCCATCATCGAACGCCACAACCAGATCGCGAAAGAGATGGTTACCGGGAAATAGAAGCGCTTTTTCGCACTGGCAGGGAGAGATAGCCGGTGCGAGGATGGAGAAACTCGCCATGACACGTACAATTGTCAGAGGTGGGACGATCGTCACCCCTGAAGGGACGTTCAGCGGTGATGTGGTGATCGAAGGCGAGAAGATCGCCGAAGTGACCGAAAAGGCAGAGAGCAGACCGGATGACACCGTCATCGAGGCGGAGGGCCTGCTCGTCCTGCCGGGGATCGTGGATGCCCACACGCACATCATGCTGGACACTGGCATTTATAAAACCGCCGATAACTGGCTGGTGGGAACGAGGACAGCCGCCGCAGGCGGGGTCACAACTGTGGTGGACTTCGCGACCCAGTTCCCCGGCCAGAGTTTTCGGGAGGCGGTCGAGAATCGCTGGGCTGAGGCACAGGATGCCATCGTAGACTACGCGCTACACTGCATGGTCACCGAGCTTCCCATCGGATCTGAGGATTCGTTGCGAACGCTGATCGAGATGGGCCTGCCCAGCTTCAAGATATACACAACCTATCGTCCCAACTACTACATGGATGACGCCACTATCCTCCGGCTGATGCGGAAAGCCGTTGAGATCGGAGGACTGGTGATCGTCCACGCCGAAAACGACGCGATGGTCACCGAGGCGACAGAGCATCTCGTCAACACAGGACGGACCGGCTGGCAGTATCACCCGCTCAGCCGTCCGCCGGAGGCGGAACAGGAAGCCGTTAACCGTATCCTGTTTCTGGCGAGGCTGGCCGATGCGCCGGTATATATCGTGCACTGCACAACTGGCCTCAGCGTGGAACTGGTCCGCAACGCCCGACAGGCCGGACAACCGGCCTGGTGCGAGACCTGCCCGCAATACCTGCTGTTGGATGATCGCGTTTACCGGAGTGAGCACCCGGAGCACTACATCCTACAACCTCCGATCCGGCCTGCGGGCGAGCCTGAGAAGCTATGGAAACTGGTGAGCGAGGGAGCCGTCAGTCTGATCTCGACGGATAGCTGCGACTACACCCTTGAGCAGAAGCGTGAGTTCACCGAGTTCACGAAGACACCGGGCGGGCTGCCGGGCATCGAGACGCTGCTCCCTCTGGTCTACACCTACGGGGTGGATAAGGGTCGGATGGACCTCACCGACATGGTTCGCCTGCTCTGCGAGAACCCGGCCCGCCTGTTCGGGCTGGCCCCCAGGAAGGGCTTCCTGAAGCCGGGCAGCGATGCTGATCTGGTGCTCTACGATCCGGGCGTGGAGAAGGAGATCCACCACGAAGACCTGCATTATCTGGCCGGATATAGCCCTTATGAGGGAATGGGCGTTAAAGGAGAGGTGCGGATGACCTTCTCCCGTGGGGAGGTCATCTACCGGGACGGGGAAATTCTGGGAACCGCCGGACGCGGCCAGTTCGTGCCGGGCAAGCCGTTCTCAGTTGACGTGATGGAAACATAGTTACCAAGGGGACAAAATGGAACGTCGAAAGCTGATAGAGATCGCACGGGGCGATCAGCCTGCCGCCTTACTCCTGAAAAACGCCCGTCTGGTTAACGTCTTTTCGGGCGAGGTACAGGAAACGGACATCGCCATCCGACGCTCGCGAATCGTGGGCGTAGGGAAGGGTTACGAAGCCGAGCGGGTGATTGACCTGGGCGGGAAGTACGTTGCACCGGGGTACATTGATGCCCATGTGCATATCGAAAGCTCGATGTGCACCCCCCGCGAGTTCGCCAAAGCGGTGATCCCTCACGGGGTCACGTCGGTGGTGACCGATCCACACGAGATCGCCAACGTTCTGGGGCTGGAGGGGATCGGCTTCATGCTGGATCAGGCCAAATACGGCCCGCTGAGCATGTATGTGATGGCCTCCTCCTGTGTCCCCGCCACCCATATGGAGACCGCAGGGGCCAAGCTGGAAGCCTACGACATCGAGCACCTGAAAAGCAACCCCTGGGTGCTGGGGCTGGCAGAGGTGATGAACTACCCCGGCGTGGTACACGCCAGTGAAGACGTTCTCGCCAAGCTGGAAGCGTTCGGGGACATGATCATAGACGGGCACTGCCCCGGCCTGAGCGGTAAAGAGTTAAACGCTTACGTGGCCGCTGGCGTCGCCTCTGATCATGAGTGCACAACCGTTGAAGAGGCGCGCGAGAAGCTGCGTCTGGGCATGACGATCTTCATCCGCGAAGCCACCAACGCCCATAACCTTCGCACGCTGCTTCCCCTCGTCACCCCGGCGAACAGCCGCCGCATCTGCTTCTGCACCGACGACCGGCAGCCCGCCGACCTGCTGGATGAGGGTTCGATTGACTACATGGTGCGCGTCGCCATTCAAGAGGGGATTGACCCGATCACGGCTATTCGGATGGGGACGCTGAACACCGCCGAGTACTTCGGGCTGCGGGACCGGGGGGCGATCGCTCCCGGTCGCCGGGCAGACCTGTTCATCTTCTCTGATCTGAATAACCCCGTTCCAGAGCAGGTTTACCGGGGCGGCTATCTGGTCGCCGAAAACGGGGAGATGCTCCCCATCAAGGAGGCCCGGCGGCCCATCGAACTGCGTAGCTCGATGAACATTCGCTGGGAGACGGTCGACTTCGCCATTCCGGCAGAAGGGGCGAAAGCCCGCGTGATCGGCAGCATTCCCAACCAGCTTGTGACCGAGCACCTCATCGAGGAGATCAAGCAGGTAGACGGCTACGCCGTTCCCGACGTTGAGCGTGACATCCTCAAGATGGCCGTCATTGAGCGACACCGGGCCACCGGCAATATGGGAAAAGGGTTCATCCACGGGATCGGGCTCAAGCGAGGCGCAATCGCGGGGACGGTGGCCCATGATCATCATAATCTGGTCGTTATCGGCACGGACGATGAGAGCATGATGGCCGCCGCTCAGGCCATCGCTCAGATGGGCGGTGGGCTGGTCGCTGTGGACGGAGAGACGATTCTGGCGCAGCTTCCGCTGCCGGTCGCCGGGCTGATGTCCGATCAGCCGATCGGGGAGGTGCGGGCCGGAATGGATCGGCTTCTGGGGGCTGCTCAGGAGCTTGGATCCTCGCTGCATGACCCCTTCATGGCGATGAGCTTTATGGCTCTGGAGGTCATCCCCAGCCTGAAACTCACCGACGTGGGGCTGGTAGACGTTGACCAATTTAGACTGGTTGATCTTTTCGTTAGGGGTTAAAATAGAAGGCTACCTGTGCAGTTCATGCACTTCTCAAATCCCAAACCACTTCAGGAGAAAGTACTATGCGTAGTTTTGTAGGGCGTGACATTCTTTCGTTGAAGGACTTCGAGCGCCACGAGTTTTTCCGTTGCTTTGAAGTTGCCGAGATGCTGGAGCCGTATGCCCGCGACCGTCGTAATGGCGACCTGCTCAAGGAAAAAACGCTGGTTACTGCCTTCTACCAGCCGAGCACCCGCACGCGGCTCGCGACAGAGGCGGCCATGCACCGGCTGGGTGGTCACGTGACCGGCTTTGCTGATGCGAAGATGACCCGCGCAGGGGACTTCTATCAGGAGGGCATCAAAGACACGGTCAAGATGCTCGAATACTATGGTGACGTGATCGCGATGCGCCACTTCCAGCAGGGGGCTCCTGCCGAGGCGGCCAAACATGCCAGCGTCCCGATCATCAACTGCGGCGACGGCTGGGGCGAGCACCCCACGCAGGTGTTGACCGACCTCTTCACGATCTGGCGTGAGAGGGGACGGCTGGATGGGCTGACGTGGATTCTGATCGGCGACATGCGGATGCGCACCATGCACAGCATGAGCTATGCGCTCAGCAAGTTCGATCACAAGGCCTACGTGATCTCCCCTGACGAGATGTACTTCCTGCCCGAATTTGAGAAGGAAGTGGTGGACATGGGCTTCCGCTTCGAGCGAAAGGAGCACATCGAGCAGGTCATCGGCGAGGCTGATGTGATCTATATGGAGCCGGTCGTCCAGCCGGACTACACCAAGGCCCGCGAGGAAGCCCGCGAGGACAAGGGCACGACCCCATCAAACTATCAGGTCACCAAGAAGTTGCTCTTCGAGAAGGCCAAACCCGACGCCATCGTCCTGCACTCACTCCCCCGCCAGGATGAACTCCTGCCCGACGTGGACACCACTCGCCATCAGCGCTACTGGGTTGAGGCGTACAACGGCGTTCTGATGCGAATGTCGTTGCTGGCGCTCGTCCTGGGAGCAGTTGAGTAATTGCGACTCGGTCGGGGCGATACATTCCGGTGCAAACGGAGGGTATCGCCCCGTTTCTTATACCGGGGCCAGAGTAACTATCGAAATCCATATTCAGAAATACGAGGGAAAGCGCAATGCAGACTTATTTTGCAGGGCGTGACATGATCACGACCCAGGAATGGACGACCGACGAACTGAACACCGTCTTCGATGTCGCTCTTGAACTCAAGCGCAAGCGCGCGCTCGGCGAGCCGCATCCTTACCTGCGCGATAAGGTGCTTGCGATGCTGTTCTTCTTCTCCAGCACGCGGACCCGCGTAAGCTTTGAGGCCGGTATGGCCCAGCTCGGCGGGCACGCCGAATACATTGACCACCGCACCACCCAGATCGCACACGGCGACACGGGCAAAGAGATCGGGGCGATCATCGGGCGCTACTGTGACGGGATCGCGATTCGGCAGTGCGACTGGGGCATCGGCAATGCCTACATCCGTAGTGTGGCCGAGCACAGCCGTGTCCCCGTGTTGAACATGCAGTGCGATTATTACCACCCCTTCCAGGCGCTGGCCGATATGCTGACCATCTTTGAGCGCTTCGGGCGTAACGTGCAGGGCCTGACGCTGAACGTCTCTTACGCATACGCCGCCAGCTACCAGAAGCCGCTTTCGGCTCCGCAGAGTCTCATCCTGCTGGCGTCGCGCTATGGAATGAACGTCCGGCTGACGCGTCCGCCGGAGTTCAAGCTGATGCCGGACATCGTGGAGCAGGCCCAGCAGAACGCCGAGGCATCGGGTGGCTCGTTCGAGATTCTGGATGACTTCGACGCCGGTTTCGAGAACGCCGACATCGTCTACGCCAAGAGCTGGGGCGCAATGCTGACCACGACGGATGAGCAGGAGTCCGCCGAGATCGCGAAGAAGTACACAGACTGGATCACGGACGAGCGCCGGATGTCGCTAACCCGCAACGGGGAGGGCATCTTCATGCACCCGCTGCCCGCCGACCGCAATATCGAGGTGACCGACGCCGTCATTGACGGGCCGCAGAGCGCGGTCTATGACGAGGCAGAGAACCGCCTGCACGTGCAAAAATCCGTCATGGCGTTGACGATGCGCTGATATGGAATGCGAACACGACATCTACATCCCAACATGATAAGAGGCTGAAATGAGCGAACGTAAGCTGGCTGCCGTCGCCATCGGCGGTAACTCACTAATCAAATCGAAGGACAAAGCGGACGTCCCCCACCAGTTTGAGGCCGTGCGCGAGACATGCAAGCATCTGGCCGCGATGGTGGAGCAAGGCTGGGACCTGGTGGTGACACACGGGAACGGCCCTCAGGTCGGATTCATCCTCCGCCGTTCCGAACTGGCCGCCCATGAAGTACACACCGTGCCGCTTGACATCATCGGTGCGGACACGCAGGGTTCAATCGGCTACATGCTCCAGCAGTCGCTGAGGAATGAATTCCGGCGGCGGGGGTTTGAGAAGCCCGCCGTGGCTGTCGTGACGCAGGTGCTGGTTGATGCGAACGATCCCGCGTTTCAGAACCCCTCCAAAGGGATCGGTGGATACCTGACGGAGGAGGAAGCGGAGAAGTTCCGCCAGGAAGGCTGGACGGTGGTAGACGACGCGGGCCGCGGCCTGCGCCGGATGATCGCTTCTCCCATTCCCAAACGCATCATTGAGCTGGATGTCATCAGCACGTTGCTGAAGGATGGCTTCCTCGTCATCGGAGTGGGCGGCGGCGGCATTCCGGTTGTCGAGGATGAGCAGGGGCTTCTGCGCGGGGCTCCGCCGTCCGTCATTGACAAGGACCGGGCCACCTCTCTGCTGGCCAGCGGTATCAACGCCGATCTCTTCCTGATCTCAACCGCCGTTGAGAAAGTTGCCATCAACTTCAACAAGCCCGATCAGAAGTGGCTTGACCATATGACGCTTGACGAAGCTCGCCGGTATATGGAGGAAGGTCACTTTGCACCGGGCAGCATGAAGCCTAAAATAGAAGCGGTGATCGCGTTCCTGGAGCGGGGGGGCAAACAAGCCCTGATCACCAATCCAGAGAACATTGCGCGGGCGCTGGCGGGGGAGACCGGAACCTGGATCACTCCCGACTGAGGCCCGCACCCATCAGGGCTGGGGCAGAGAAGCCGCTGAAAGGCCCGGCTGATCTGCGCCAGCGATCTGAGGAGTATCAAGGAGAAGGATATGACTCACAAACGCATGCTACGGCTCATCGTCCTTGGTCTGATAGCGTTGCTGGTGCTCGCAGCCTGCGCACAGCCTGCGACGCCCTCTGCTGAAGAGGAGGTCGCGGCTGAAGAAGAGGC